>JAQVUB010000206.1 GCA_028699735.1 Lentisphaeria bacterium
CGAAAGAAGAAATTTCGGAAGCGCATCTGGCGGTCAATCTGCCGGCTCCCGGCAGCAGCAAACCCTCCGATACAAAACCCCAGCTGCTGGAAATCGAGGTGCATGAAAACATGTACTCTCTGCGCGGTGTCGCCCTCTCCCTGCCGATGCTGGAGACGACCTTGAATAAATTCAGTGATCCGGATTTGACGGTGATCATCAAAGTCAGCGTTCAGGCAAAGGCCAAAGACCTGGTTTCGGTACTGGATCTCTGTCAGGGCGCAGGCCTGACCAAAATGAATGTCGTCACCCTCAGATAAATTTTTTAACAACGAAAAAACACGAAAAGACACGAAACTTTTTTAGAGTTGGGTTTGTGAGTGATCGTAGCTCTCAGCAATTTTGCTGTTGTACAAACCAATAGCAAAAAAGCCAATTTAGAAGATGAAGTATATGATAGAGGCATCCCAGCCTCTCTAAAAAAATTTCGTGCCTGTTAGTGTTTTTCGTTGTTAAAAAAGCTTTTTGAGCGCCCTCTATGTACGAATAAAGGAGTTCCCAAGATGGAAAATATGGATGCACAAGTGCCGCTGCCGGAATTTGATCCGGAAGCCGTACTGGCTGAATATCAGCACCGGAAAAACATGGAAAGCATGGCCGGCCCCATCATCTCGCTGATCGTGCATATTTTCGTTATCGGCGCAATTATTCTCTTTTATGAAGCGGATACCACCACCGTCAAAGCTTCTGTCGAGCTGGAAATGAAAGAACTCGAGATCAAAGAACTCGATCAGAAAGAACTCGAAAAACTGGAAAAACTGGAGGAAATTGCTGAAGAGGTGGTGCCGACCGTTGAACGCCCGGTCATCGTTACCGACAGCAGCGATGCCCTCAGCGACGCAGCTGCCTCAGTGTCTGATTTCAGTGATCAGATCGCCTCGACAGATGACAATATGAATTTTTCTGATGTTCTGGATATCCGCGCCAATGATTCACCCTTGAAGCTGTCAGCACTCTACGGGGGACGTTCCGATGAGGGACGCAAAACTTCTCTGCGCAAATTTGGGGGATCGGATGCGACGGAGCGTGCGGTTATCAGGGGATTGGAGTGGTTGAAAAAGACTCAGAACAGTGATGGTTCATGGGCGCCCGGCAACCGACCCGCAATGGCCGGGCTTTGTCTGCTGGCTTTTCTGGCACATGGGGAGACCCCGACCAGTGAAGAGTATGGCGCAACGGTGCAGAAAGCCATGCAGTATTTGATCCGGCATGTCGAGACCCTGCCGGAAGTCACCACCGGAAAGCCGAAAATTGAACCCTATACGAACGGAATTGTTGCCTATGCCTTGTCGGAAGCTTATGGGCTGACCAAACTGCCGAATCTCAAGCCGGCCATGGACAAAGCGGTTTTTCTTCTGGTGGACGGTCAGCAGAAAAGCGGTGGATACGATTACAGCTATGCGAAGAATGAGCGTTGGGATCTTTCCGTGGCCGGCTGGCAGTATCAAGCGATGAAAGCAGGATATGTTTCAGGCGCTGCGGTTCCAGAACTGGAAAAAGCGATTGAGATGGGCATCAGCTTCATCAAAAATGTCGCTTACAACAAAGACAACGTCAATGCTCCGATGGGCTATGCATCACCCGGTGGAGGCAGTTGGGGTATGCAGGGTGCCGGTACTCTCTGCTTGCAACTGCTTGGCGAAGGAAACTCCCGGGAGGTCAAAAACGTCTCGAAGCTGATTGTTGACAAGCACCTGCCGGTGATCGTCTGGACAAATCCCAATCTTATGATCAGCGGAGCGCATTCCAATCCAATGTATCACTGGTATTATGAGACTCAGGTGATGTTTCATGCCGGCCAGAACTCCTGGAAAAAATGGAATGAAAAATTTTCTCCGATGCTGATCAAGAATCAGAAAGAAGATGGGCACTGGGAATGTCCCCCGGGGCTGAAGCCGGACCCAAAAACCGGGAAAATTGGCGATCCCGGGAATTATGATCACTGGTATACGACGGCTTTATGCTGCCTGAGTCTGCAGGTCTATTATCGCTATCTGCCAACCTACAAGATGCCCAAAGGAATTGCCAAGCAGGAAAAGACTGCCCTGGATGCCCTCGACGATGAACTGGGATTGTCGTTGTAAGGGTGCAGGGTGCAGGGGGCAGGGGGCAGGGGGCAGGTTTAAAAGGCGCAACCGGCTCGGTTGTGATGTGCGTTTCTGCTCCCACTCCCGAATAGTCGAGGGCAGGGGGGGGGGGGGAAGTCATACGTTCCCTGTCCCCTGCCCCCTGCCCCCTGCCCCCTGCACCCTGCACCCTGCACCCTGTCCCCTGTCCCCTGTCCCCTGTCCCCTGTCCCCTGTCCCCTGTCCCCTGCACCCTGTCCCCCGCACCCTTATGACAACAAATGATCTTAATTCTTATCCGCTGACCGGCTGGTTTCCCGGACATATGTTGAAAGCCGGGCGGCAGATGCAGGAAGCCCTGAAGCTGATTGACCTGCTCGTCGAGCTGGTTGATGCAAGAGCCCCTCTGTCCACCCGGAATCCGGAGCTGCTCCAGAAACTGGGTTCAAAACCTGCTTTGCTGGTAGCCAGCAAGGCCGACTTGGCCTCACCGTTGTTATCCCGGCGCTGGGAAAGCTGGTTTGCCACTCAGGGAGAGCGCGTTTTCTTTCTTGATGCACATAAGATTGCCAATGTGCGCGGCCTGGTCCAACTTTGGAAAAACATTGTTCTCGAGGAACGTACGGCACGCGGTGCGACACGCCCTCTGCTGCGTCCGGTACGGATCATGATCCTGGGCATTCCCAATATTGGCAAATCCACCCTGGTCAACCGCCTGCATGAGAAAAAGAAAGCTCTGGTAGGTCCGAAACCCGGGGTTACCCGGCAGAATCAGTGGATTCCGATTGCTGACGGTGTAGAATTGCTAGACACACCCGGTGTTCTCTGGCCCCGCATTGAAAACAAATGCCATGAGCTGCTGCTGACCTTGCTGGGTAATATCAAGGATGAAATTGTAGGGTCGCAACTGATCGCCCAATATCTCTGCCTGAAATTTCAGGAACTCGGTATGCAGAATGCCTTGAGCAGCCTCATCCCCCCAGAAATCTGCAACTCCGATCCGGAGGAGATTCTGACTGCCTTCGCCCAACACCGGAATTTCCTCTTGCCGGGTGGGGTGCCTGACCGGGAACGCGCCGCCAACGCCCTGATCAGGGAATTCCGCGATGGCAGATTAGGACGCTTCTCCCTCGAAGCACCCCCAGAATGATTTTTTAACAACGAAAAGACACGAACAGACACGTTTTAAACGGGTGCAGTTCCCAAAAGGTAGACCCTGCCCCGGGCACCCGAGACCGTTCGGGCGTGGGAGTGCTAACAGAAATCGCAACCGGGCCGGTTACGCCACATTTTAAACCTGAACCCTGAACCCTTTCTGGACAGCCTCTACCTTTTGGGAACTGCACCCTTTTAAACTTGCATCCCACCAATGTCACCCGTGAGCTTTCGAGCAGGGGTGAGCTAACGGCAATCGCAACCGGGACGGTTACGCCACTTTTTAAAGACACGAAATTTTTATCATGCCGCAAAAAACATACAATCATATTGACGGACTTCTGTTAATTGACAAACCCCAGGACTGGACCAGTCATGATGTGGTCAACTGCGTCCGGCGCCGTTACAACCTCGATAAAACCGGCCACTGCGGAACTCTCGACCCCTTTGCCACCGGATTGCTCGTGCTGCTGCTGGGCAAAGCAACCAAGCTGCAGGATCAGCTGATGGGACAGGATAAAACCTACACCGGCACCATCCGTTTCGGCATTGAAACCGATTCCGAAGACCGAACCGGCAACATCGTAGCAAACGCGGATACGAGCAGCCTCCGCGAAGAAGACATCCGGAAGGCCGCTTCGAAATTCATCGGCGCGCAAACCCAGATTCCGCCGATGGTTTCCGCGTTGAAAGTGGCTGGGCAACCGCTGTATAAACTGGCCAGGCAGGGAAAAACCATTGAACGAGCGCCAAGGCCGATCCATATCTATTCTTTTGATTTGCAGAATATCCGCCTCGATCAGGCCGAAGCTGATTTTATTGTGCGCTGTTCCAAAGGTACCTATATCCGAACTCTCGCCGCTGATTTGGGACGTGCATTGGGCTGCGGAGCGCATCTGCAGGAATTGCGACGCCTGCAAAGCGGCTCCCTGCATGTCGATCAGGCCTGCAGCATGGATGACGTCAAATCCTGGGAACTGCCCGAATTCACCGCACACGTTCTGCCTGTCCCGCATCTTTCGTGATTTTTCGTGCTTTTCGTTGTTTAAAAAAATATTATGTCTCAGTCTTCTTCCATCATCGTTTCCTGTCCTGCGGAACTTGCCGCGATCAAGCGTAAATTCGTTTTGGCTTTTGGGGTATTTGATGGTGTCCATCTCGGGCATCAGGAAATTCTGCAGCAATTGAAACTTCTTGCAGAGAAACAGGATGCATTGCCTACCGTCCTCTTTTTCCATCCTTCACCAAAAGCCGTCCTATTTCCGGATCAGGCTCCCAAGATGCTGTATCCCCTTTCGGAGAAGCAGGTTTTGCTTGAAGAAGCCGGCATCTTGTACCAGATATGTTTCCCCTTTACTCGGAGTCTCGCACAGCTTTCCCCACAGGAATTCCTCGATCAATATCTATTTTCTTCCGGCCTTGATCTGGCCGGCTTCTGCGTCGGCGAAGACTGGCATTTCGGAAGCCGAAATTCCGGCAATGCACAACTGCTGAAAAGACTGGCCGGGGAGCACGGTCTGGAAGTCTGCATCGTGCCGGCACTCGAGCTGACTGGCGCTCCGGTCAGCAGCACACGCATCCGAACGGCTGTCCAGCAGGGAGATTTTGCGGAGGCGGCTCTCCTTCTGGGGCGTCCCTGGCGCATCTGCGGCAAAGTCACCCATGGTCTCGGCCTGGCCGGCCCGGGATTCCAATGCCCTACCGCCAATCTCAGCGATCCGGAGCTGCTGCTGCCACCCTGGGGAATTTATGCAGCAAGGGCACACCTGCCGGGACAGAGCAAAGCGCTCGACGGGATCATCTATATCGGCGACGCCCCAACGGTTCGCAAAAGCAGCAACCCGCAGGTCATCGTGGAACTGCATCTGTTCGACTTCTCAGGTAATCTCTATGGCCAGGAAATCCGTATCGAACCCATACAGTTCCTGCGCGAAAGCAGTAAATTTGCCAATGCAGATGCCCTGAAAGCCCAAATCCACCAGGATATCGTTCAGGCACGAGAAATCCTCCGACACTGCTGATAAACGTGCTTTTTAAACTTGCATCCCTGCTGATAAACGTGCGTTTTAAACTTGCATCCCGCCAATGCCACCCGCGAGCGTTCGAGCAGGGGTGGGGCAACAGCAATCGCAACCGGGCCGGTTGCGCCACTTTTTAACGCACGAAAACAAAAACGCCGCCAACCGGATCCCGGCTGGCGGCG
>JAQVUB010000207.1 GCA_028699735.1 Lentisphaeria bacterium
ATTCTGCCTGATCTGCCTGTCCGCTGCCGGTCTCAAACAACACCCCGTCGCTGCCTCGTGTGCAGAATTTCTTTGTCGAACCGTGCGTGCGGATGGCTCCTGGCCGATTGATACCAATCTCGATCAATGGGTGACTTCTCTTGCCGGCAAAGCCGTTGTGGAGAGTCTGACGGATGCCGAAAAAGCGGCTTTGTCGCAATTGATTTTGCGGCGGCAGTTTAGGGAAGTTCATCCGTTTACCGGGGCGCGTCCGGGTGGCTGGGGTTGGACTTCGTTAAGCGGTGCGGTGCCGGAAGCTGATGATACGGCTGCCGCGCTGATTGCGCTGTACCATTTACGACAAGGTAAAACGTCAGCAATGCAGGATAGCAGCGGTATTTTTTTGACAACGAAAAACACTAACGACCCGAAAAAATTTCATGGGGGGAACATCGCTGTTCAACCAGGAATGTGTTCTCCGGAAATTGAGCGGGGCTGCTGTTGGCTTCTGGACATCCAGAACCGTGACGGCGGCATGCCGACCTTCTGCCGGGGCTGGGGACGGCTCCCCTTTGATCAGAGCTGCCCGGATTTGTCCGCACATGCCTGGCGGGCGCTGGCACTCTGGCTCCCGCAATTGCCTGCTGCCCTGCAGAAACGAGTCCGGCGGAGCCTGACAAAAATGCTGAATTTTCTGGAAAAGAAGCAACATGCTGACGGTTCTTTTCTGGCGCTCTGGTTTGGGGATCAGTACGCAGCCGGTCAGCTTGCCCCGGTTTACGGAACGGCTGTTGTGCTGGAGAACTTGCAGGGAGTGGAGCAAGCCTGGCTGCAGAAGGCACGCAATTTTCTGCTGGCGCAGCAGCTGTCCAGCGGCGCCTGGGGGGATGCCGCCACCCAGCGCCCGAATGTCATTTTTACGGCGCGGGTCCTGGCGGCACTGGCTCCCTGCCAGGAAGCCAAAGAGGCTCTGCAACGCGGAATCGATTTTTTAAGGCCATACCTGGAAGGGGAGAAGGAATTGCCTGCGGAACCCGTCGGCCTCTATTTTTCACAATTGTGGTATTCGGAAAAACTCTATCCGAAGATTTTTCTGGTACAGGCGCTGAAAGCAGGGTGCAGGGGGCAGGGGGGAACAAGGGGACAGGGTGCAGGGGGCAGGGTGCAGGGGGGAAGAAGGGGACAGGGTGCAGGGGACAGGGTGCAGGGGGCAGGGGGCAGGGGGCAGGGGACAGGGGGGAAGAAGGGGACAGGGTGCAGGTTTTAAAAGTGGCGCAACCGACCCGGTTGCGATCTGCGTTTAGTCCCCTACGTTCGAACTTTTGTGGAGCGTTGTCTGCACCCTGCACCCTGTAACCTGCACCCTGTAACCTGCACCCTGTCCCCTGCACCCTGCACCCTAAAAAAGACACGAAATTTCATGTTGAGTCAAAGGTACATAGAACGGATTGTGACGCTGTGTTTTCTGCTGCTGGCAGCGGCGGGTATCTGGCATTTTGTCCGCTTCCGCAGCAGCTTTGACCTCGTTCCGGCTCTGCCACAACCGGATCCGCGCATGGAACAACAGGAAGTCACCCGAAAAACCATCATCGGAGAACATTTTCAACGCTTCGCTGAAAGCCAACCCCAGGAAAATGCCGGGAGCTGGCCGGGATTTCGGGGGCCAAACCGGGACAATATCGCGAAAGACTCTCCGCCTTTGCGGACGGATTGGGGGGCTGCCGGGCCAAAGGTATTGTGGCGTCAGGAACTGGGTGAAGGCTATGCGGCGCCAGCAGTCGCCTACGGCCTCGTTTACGTTCTCGATTATCTGGAAGAAGCGGAGCAAGATGCGCTGCGCTGTTTTGAATTGCTCACTGGCCAGGAAGTCTGGCGGAGATACTACGAAAATCCGGTGCGCAGGAATCATGGCAAATCGCGGACAGTCTGCGCGGTGTCAGACGGGACAGTTGTCAGCATCGGCCCCAAAGCCCATGTCATGACCGCCGATGCGTTTTCCGGAGACTTGTTGTGGACTTGCGATATGCTGGCGGAATACGATGGCGAACTGCCGCAGTGGTATGCAGGACAGTGTCCGCTGATCGATCAGGGTGCAGTCATTCTGGCGCCGGCCGGCAAGGAAGCTTTGCTGCAGGCCCGGGATCTGCACAGCGGAAAAGTCCTCTGGCAGACAGCCAATTCTCCTGGTCTAAAGATGTCGCATTCGTCCATTGTGCCAATGGTGCTGCAGGGCATCCGGCAGTATGTATATTGCGGGTTGGGCGGAGTGGTTGGAGTCGCTGAAGATGGCGAACTGCTCTGGCATACGGCTGCCTGGCGTCCGCCAGTCTGGGCGCCATCCCCCGTGCAAATCTCCAATCAGGAAATCTTTCTGACGGCGGGATATGGCGCTGGATCCGCAGTTCTGCAGGTAACCCTTGCGGATGGCAAATGGGAGACTTCTTTGAAAAGCGCTTGGAAACCGTCTCAGGGTCCGGCCTGTGAACAGCAAACACCTGTCTTTTACAAGGGCTTGCTTTTCACGATTCAACCAAAAGATGCTGGCAGCCGCAGGGCGCAGCTGGTCGCGGCGGATCCCGCACGCCTGCCGGAAATTCTGGCGGGAAGCGGTCGCGAGGAGCGTTTCGGCCTGGGTCCATACCTGATTGCGGATCAAAAGATCTGGATTGTCGATGATCAGGGCGTGCTTTCCGTGTTCGAGTTTGCCGGACAGGACTTCCGGAAACTGGCAGCACACCGGGTGTTGCCGGGCTTCGATGCCTGGGGGCCGCTGGCGCTCGCCGATGGCCTGATGATCCTCCGCGATGCGACCTCAATGGCGTGCGTTGATCTTCGATAATTTTTTAACAACGAAAAACACAAAAAGCCACGAAAATTTTAAGGGGTTTGTTGAGATGCAATTAAGCCGCTGGCAATGGATAAGTTTTCTGGTCGGCCTGGCAATTCTTCTGCTGGGCGGCATCCTGCTGTTTCGTGGAGAAGAGAAAGTTACGATTCAGGCAGCGGAGGCTGTCCAGTCTGAGCTGCCGGAGTTGCCGGCGGGTCTTCCTGCCCGCCTGGGGGATTTGGAGTTTCGGGTTGTGCGGGAACGTCGCAAGGTCATGGCGGTCAAGTTCAGCACTGGCGAACAGGTCTGGGAATCCGATGGGTTGGAGGCCTGGATCGTGCCCGGAGCCGCTTTCCCCCTGGATGTCTCTCCGGAGGGGTACCTCTGGGTGGCCAATGTCGGGCGAAAGCGTCTCGAGCAACTCGATCCACAAAGCGGAACCTTCATCGCCTCCTGGGTGCCCGCAGAACCCTTTGCTGGCTGCTGCAATCCGGTGCGCTTCGCCGCACTGGGAGGAGGACGCTTCCTGACGATGGAAAAGGGAAGACGCCAGGCCAGGCTCTATGCTCCATCCGGCGAATTGCTCGAAATCATCGTGCCGGATTTGTCCGCATCGGAATTCAATTATGAAATCCGCAAAACTCCGGACAAAATATATCTGATCGATCATCAATCGGATTTTGGACAGGCGCGCATATGGGAGTTTGATCCACATGAATAGAAGGGACTTTCTGAAAAAATCCGGTCGTTTATTTTTGCTTGGCCTGCTGGGTTATGGGATTTTCCGCAGCTTGCGGGGGGCTCAGGACGCGGTGGGTGATTCGCGCTGCCGCGGCAATGGAGTCTGTCGCGGCTGTCCGCGCCTGGCTTCCTGCGGACATCCGACGGCCCTTTCTTTCCGGGAGACAAAATGATGTTGCGACGGCAATTTCTTCAAAAGTTGGGTGCTTTGCTGCTGGCGCTGATTCCGTTGTCGCTTTGGCGGCGTCAGCGCGGGAAAAGTGTCGGCAGTTTATGGCAGATTGATCCGGACAAATGTGTGCAATGCGGGCGCTGCGCCAAGGAATGTGTTTTGTCGCCGTCGGCGGTGAAATGCGTTCATCAGTATGCCAGTTGCGGCTATTGTGAATTTTGCAGCGGTTATTATCATGGTAATTACCTCAAGCTGGATACCGCCGCCGAGAATTTGCGCTGTCCGGTTGCTGCGATCAAGCGTACTTTTGTCGAGGACCCGTATTTTGAATATCGCATTGATGAAGAGCTTTGCGTTGCCTGCGGGAAGTGTGTCAAGGGCTGTGCTGATTTCGGCAACGGGTCGTTGTTTTTGCAAGTTCGCCATGACCGCTGCCTGAACTGCAATCAGTGTTCGATTGCCGCACATTGCCCGGCCGATGCCTTTGTCCGGGTTCCGCATGACAAACCCTACATTTTCAAAAAACCACCACTGGAATTGAAAAAATGATACCTAAGATTTTTTTTGTGTCGTTTGTGTTTTTCGTTGTTAAAAAAAGCCTCTGCTACCACATCATTCATTTTAAGAAACCACCGATGGAACTTCACTCATGATCTATTTTGCCCAGATGCGTTTTCCCAAACCCGAGTTCAAGGATTATGTGGAGCCAATCCTTGAACTGGAAGAACGGATACCGGATACCACGCTGCTGCGTGTGCTGATCCTGGCAGTGATGCTGCTTTTCACCGGCATTGCCCTGTATCGCTGGCGCTCGCGGAAACGCCTGCAATTGCTGGCCGCAGGCAGCTTGCTGATCTTTGGTTTTTTGTTCAAAGCCTGTCCCTGTCCGGTCGGCATGTATCAAAACCTCTCCGCCGCTTTTTTTCGGGGTCAGGCAGCCCCGCTGGGCATGATTCTGCTGTTTATTCTGCCGCTGGCAGTCGCCCTCTACTGGGGACGGCTTTTCTGCATGGGCGGCTGCCCGATTGGAGCCCTGCAGGAACTGCTGCATCTCAAAACGGTCCATGTACCCCTCTGGCTCGACCGAATGCTGCGACAGATTCCCCTGCTCATCCTGCTGGTTTTTGCAGTCATCGCAGCCAGCGGGGGGAATTACTATTTTTGCCGGTTCGATCCCTTTTACGGCATCTTCGGCTTCAGCACCTCGGCCGCACTCTGGGGAATTGCCCTGTTCTGGCTGATTACTGGACTCTTTATCTCCAGACCCTTTTGCCGTTATCTCTGCCCCTATGGAGTCCTCTTGCGCTTCTTCGCATTGCTTTCTCCGCGCAAAGTTGAAATCACCACTGGAGATTGCGTGCGTTGCAGGCTTTGCGAACAAGGCTGCCCCAATGGAGCGGTGATCGCACCCGAACCCCTGAAGTCAGTCGAGGATCATGAAATCGGTCGTCGTCGTCTGGGGCGGATGCTGACTCTGACTCCCTGGGTGATCCTGCTTTGCGCTGTGGCGGGCTTCTGGCTGGCAGGTCTGGTGGCATTAACGCATTCGGAAGTCATGTTGCTGCGTGATCTGGAACGCGGGAATGCTTCAAAGGCAGTGGAAGCATTTGCGGCATCCGGCCGCCCCCTGCCGGAACTGCAGCAGTCCGCCGCAAAGGCAAAACGCCTCATCCGCAGCGGAATGACGGTCTCCGGCGCAATTTTCGGCGCTGTCCTGATGCTGAAACTGCT
>JAQVUB010000208.1 GCA_028699735.1 Lentisphaeria bacterium
CTTTCAGAGTACCTTGCCTCCGGTTCCATGTCCTCCCATACTGCTGGCGACCGCTATCCTGCCAGGCTCACTTGTCGCGCGCGCGGAGGGTATTTTGTTTTGGCAAGTCCGGCGTGTGTCCAATACTCAACTTGCCTCACGCGCGCGCAAAGGGTATGATCCAGCAGAACCATCCCGAAATCGTGCCGGACACTTGCCGCGCGCGCGGAGGGTATGGTCAGCCCCCTGGTTGGGTGGGGATCGGAGTTGTCTGAACCACGCCGAAAAAATAGTGCTGCAAAAACGAATTTGCAAGAAGAATCATAGGAAATCATGCAGAAACATGCTTATTCCTGAAAGTCATCCTGATTCCTTGTCACCACCAGGTTTTTGGCTCCGGGAAAGAACAGTCTTCCTGCGAGGTACTTTGCATGAGTGAGATGACGGAGTTTTTGCATTGTCTGAGGTTCCTGCAAGTTGCGCTTGATGGAGTATCTTATATTTGGAGGATCAAGCCATGCAAAAACTAACCAGCAGCATTTATACATTCGAGAAACTCATCCGTAACGATTTCCTCTATGTTGATAAAACAGAATACATCTGGAGATTGATTTCCGAAGCGCCCGCGTCTTTTTTCATGTCCCGTCCTCGCCGCTTTGGCAAGTCTCTGACCGTCTCCACACTCAAGGCCGTATTCCAGGGACGGAAGGATCTTTTCAAAGGTCTTGCCATTGATGACAAGGGTTACAATTGGAAAGCGTACCCAGTCATCCATCTGGACATGGCAAACTGCAACGCGAAAAATGCAGGTGAACTTGAGAACTTTCTTTCCGATACACTTTCCGGGCTTGCCGATGGTTGCGGGATGAAAATGCGTGGTCAATCCAATGCAATGCGCTTTGAGTTTTTAATTCGTGATGTGGTTGCGGCTGCAGACTCTCCTGTCGTCATTCTTCTTGACGAATACGACAAGCCGATCTTGAATACGCTAATGACTCCGGAAGCCAAAGCATGCCGGGATGTCCTCAAAGGATTTTATTCCTCGATCAAGAAATGCGAAAGCCTCGAGCGGTTCGTGTTTGTCACCGGCGTCACCAAATTTTCACACGTCTCGCTTTTTTCCGAACTCAATAATCTGACCGACATCACGATGCATGCCGATTATGCCACCATGCTCGGTTACACGCAGGGGGAATTCGAAAAATACTTCGCGGACCGCCTGGATGACGCCGTGAACAAATTGAATATTCCGCGCGAAAAACTTCTTGCTGAAATCAAATCATGGTATGATGGTTATCGTTTTGAGGAACACGCGGAGACGGTTTACAATCCGGTGTCTCTGGCGCAATTCTTCATCAACGGCAGTAAATTTTCCAACTACTGGTTTTCGACGGGGACACCCTCGTTCCTGATGGAAGTGGCCCGGAATACGGACTTTAATTTTGAGCGGACCTTGAACGAACCGGTCATGGGAATTGCCTTCAATGCCTTTGAAATCGACCGGATCGATCCTCTGGCACTTCTGCTGCAAACCGGTTATCTGACCATCAAAAGTTCGTTCGTCGAACTTGGCGAGACACAGTATTATCTGGACTTTCCCAATCGCGAGGTGAAGGGGGCTTTTGAGACCTATCTGATCAGCGACTACAGCGCCATTCCGCAGGAAACAGTTGGTGCGAATGTGTTCAAAATGGTCAAGGCAATCAAAGCGGAGGACATTCATCTTTTCATGGACTTGCTGAAAACCTTTTTTGCCGCAGTGCAATATGATGTTGCGACAAACACGGAAGGGCGCTTTCAACTACTGTTCTACTCCGTCTTTTTGCTGATCGGCGTGCGCATTGAAGCGGAATCTCGAACGAATAATGGGCGCATCGACGCGGTGATCCTTGACGGTGACTGCGTCTATATCTTTGAATTCAAGCTGAATCAGACCGCCGATACAGCCTTGTCGCAAATTCGCGAGAAGGAATATTTCCGGAAATATCAGCACTCCGGCAAAAAAATAATTCTCATCGGCGCGAACTTTGACACCGCATCGAGGCAGATATCCGGCTGGAAAGTCGAAGAGGGGTAGATGCTGGAGACGGGAACTCCTTTTTAAACCACGAAAGGCACGAAAATTTTTATATGGTTGTTGCTTTGACAGGGAGTAGTAGCGCAACATGTTAAAATTCACCGAACGCATCAATCATCTGGAGTTGGTAATCAACCGGTGGAAAGTCTTTGTCTTTATGTTATTTTTCTCTTCCTATGTTCTTTACGGACTGTACCAAACGATCTGTGTTCAGGGCAAAGACGATCCCATGTTGCTGTATATCATTACACCGATGACAGTTCTGCTGCTGATTGCCGGAACGATTTTATCGTTTGAAAAAACGCATTGGACCTTTGATCTGCACACCCGGACAGCCCGCTGGAAACAGCATCTCCTTTTCAAACGCCGTTCCGGATACCTTAACTTTCATGAAATCGAACGCTTTGACCTGCAGCAAGGTTGTTCTCTCAAAAATCCCTCGCGACGACTCGTCGTTGTTCTGAAATCCAATCCCGACAAGCCCTTTCCGATGCAACGATGCTGGGAGAACAAAGAGAATTTCCCCCATCTCGACGAAATCCGTAATCGCCTGAACCGCTTGCTTGACAGCTCCCCCTAAGCAAAGCCAAATACATGCTCCCTGCGCTTCCAAGTAATGGAATCAAAACGCGATGCAACTCCGTTAAGCCGGCCTTGCCAGATGAGGATTTTGCCAGAGCAGGCTCATGCTTCAACGCAACAACCCCTATAAATTTTCGTGTCTTTTCGTGTCTTTTCGTTGTTAAAAAATGTGTCGTGAGCACCAGTCAGCAGCAAACGGATGCCGGGAGGTCTTTGGGAATGAAGAGCCGCATAAAAGAACTGCTGCAAAGAGTCTTTTACTGGGACTCTCCTGCACAAGGCGCGTTTTTCGGGCTGACCCTGGCTGGAATCGGCACCTGGCTTCTGCTCTCGCTTTTCCACTTCCTTTGGACTCTCGGGGCCTTCGGCGTGATATGGCCGCCCATGTTCTCTGATTTGAGTTCACCCGCAATCGTGACATTCGCGCTGGTTGCGGTAACCATGCTGCTCTATCCCCTGTTTCTTATCCTGCGTTTTTATGGTTTGATCTGCTGTAAATCGCCGCATCCGATCAGAAAATGTTCTTTTCTTGCCTTGTTTGCGATCTGTCTTATCACCGCCGGCGTTATTGCTGAGTTGCGTGGTGTCATCACCGTTTTCATAGTCTTTTTCTGCTGGATTTTCCCCGTGTTGCTGCTGCCCGGGATCGGCTGGCAGCTCTGGTTAGGGCATGCCCTGCTCTGGAGCCTGGGTCTGCTGGTGTGTGACATAACGTGGAACCATTTGACCAGGGCACTGGTGGCTTTTTACGATTTCTTTGGAATAGGTCAGCCCCTGCCGTCCTGCTATGTCTCGATACTAGAGTTCTTACACGTCAGAGGTTCAGGCTGGCCCTGGTTCCTGGCCGCCGGGCTTCTCCTGCTCCTCCTGGGGTATCTGCTTACAGCCCGGCTCTGGGCCCGGGCGGCAGAGCTGCCATACCGGCAAATCTTCGGGCGCGGTGTGGCCGTTCTGTGGCTCCTGCTCGGAAGCAATTACGCCGGCCAGCTTTTTCTCGCCTGGCGGGGAGTTAAGGAAGCGAGTCAAGCGGTCGCCGCTCTGGAACAACGCTTCGGCCGGCCAATGACAGCCCAGGCTCTCGGCGAATTGTACTATAACGGTGAACAGCCTGATCCCGACTTCTGGGAACGAGTAGGAACTCTGCAAAAAGGCAGTAGTCCGTTCACCGATGAATTCAGTGAGTTATCAACTCCGCCCGATGTTCTTCCGCCGGAAGCGATGCGGCAATGGCGCCAGCATCTCCAAAACAAAGAGGCTTCTCTTTCTCAGTGGGAGCAGATGTTTGCCGGCAACATTCCGCCGCTGGCACATTCTTTTCAGCCTGGAAATCTGGTGGCGATGTTGCTGCCACATCTCAGCCACATTAAACAATTCAACCTTCTGTCAATCTGGCGAGTGCGACTGGCAATCGAGGACGGCGATGTCCAAGCAGCCCTGGTCGCCAGCGAACGTCAGGCTAATGCCAACAACTCGCTGCTGCGCGAAACCCATCTGATCGGCGGCCTGGTTTGGATAGTCTGTACAGACGTTTGGCTCGATTCACTGGAAATGCTGCTGGAATCAAGGCTTTTGTCCGATGAACAGCTGCTGGCTCTGGAATCCCGGCTGAAAAAAGTGGAAAAGCAGGTGCCGGTGATGCATGAACGTGGGTTCTACAGCGAGGCCGTCTTCGGACTGGATTGTTTTGCCATGCTTACCGAGAAAAGAGGCGATGTCCCGGGAGAAAAAAGATTGCACGGATTCAGGTGGCCCGACTTTCGATATTTTGCCCCACAACTCTGCTGGTATGCAGCTCTGGATGAGGCCAGCCTTGCACAGAGCTACCGGGTCGCCGACTTTTCGGAGATGCCGCAACGCCCAAGTGTCGATCGTCGCCCGTTATGGTTCAGCAGAATGCTCCTGTCGGCTCTGAACAAAGCCGGGAAAAAGTTTCATGCCTTAACCGCCCGGCTGCGGGCGATGCAGGCGCTGATCACGGCGGAACAGTACCGCCGCCGCCATGGAGCCTGGCCGGACCGGCTCGAGAATCTGCCGGAGGACCCCTTCACCGGCGAACTACTGCACTACCGCCACGGGGATTGCGTCTTTCTGATCGACATCGCCGGATGGAATGAAGAGTCCCGCTGCTGGAGCATCGATACTCAACAGCGCACTGCACCGGCGGTTCAGGTCTGGAGTACCGGTCCTGACAAAGCCGATGACGGCGGCCTGCAATCTGCCGAACTGCCGGACGGCCACCGCCCCGATGACATCCGGGCCATCCTGCGCCTGAATCCGCAGCAGCCATGACAACCGGTCAGCGAAAATGGGGTGACATTTTTTCCCATGACCGGCAACCTGTCTGCCATCCTGAAAGCCAATCCCGCCTGGCAAAAATATCAGCCGCAAGGCCATTCAACCAGCCTGGTGCATTTCACATAAGGAATCAAAACGATGAGCAAACGGGAATTTTCATCCATCGTGTTCAAGTTGGCCGGGGTCTGCATGCTGGCACGCCTTCTCGGCTTCCTGCCAATGATTTTCAATGCATTTTGTTCAGGGCAGCATGCCGATCCCATGCAGTCTCTGAGCTGGCATCTGCTGACGTTCGCAGCTCCTGTTTTAGGCCTGCTGATCGGTATTTTCATGATTGCCGGAAGCGAGTGGATTGCCGCCCGGCTTATCCGAAATGACGGGGAATTCACGCCCGGCTTCAACCTCTCCCGCGAAGAAGTGCTCAGCATCGCCTTCTGCTGCATCGGACTGATCACACTGGTAAATGCCCTGCCAAAACTGTTTTATTCGGCTGTCAACTTCGTGCAGCTTT
>JAQVUB010000209.1:0-2452 GCA_028699735.1 Lentisphaeria bacterium
GGTACCGCAAAGCCTGCCATAAGCCTGGCGAACCTCCGGCTTTTCAGGTTGTTGCCAATCCGGAATGCTCAAATGGATCAGAATATTGGTTAGCATTGCCCGCAAACTCCCGTTTCCTGCCGGCAAGCCTGATCAGACCATGATCAATCGCAAAATCCGCCGGCAAGGAGTAACTATAACCTCGTTTTCGGCTTTTTTTTTAACCACGAAAAACACAAACTGACCCGAAAAAATTCATAGAAGAGGCTTTAGATTGCGTGGACGCGTGTTCATCCCATGGAATTTTTTCGGGTCGTTAGTGTCTTTCGTTGTAAAAAAGAACCATGGCCGCCTTGCTTTACTTGTGCTTTCCATCGTGTTCCTGTTCATGGGAAAAACATTTTTTGTCATGTTTTGTCCAAAAAATTGCATAATTATGTTATTTTTTGCAATTACGACGGGCTGTCAATTTTGAAAAGTGCATTATATTAACCAGTGTAGCTCTATGCCAGCTGCAATTTTCTGTTGAAAGGTATGCATCATGAAAATTTCTGAATTGCTGAAACCGTCCCTGATTAAGATGTCCTTGCAGGCCGACAACAAGGATGAGCTGTTTCCAGAAATGGTACAGCTTTTTGTTAACGAAGGCCTGATTAAGGATCGTTCTACGGCTGTGCGGATTCTGGAAGAACGGGAGGCGAAGATGTCGACCGGCATTGCCAACGGCCTCGGCCTGCCGCATGGAAAACTGCCCGAAGCCAAACAGACCCTGCTTGCCATGGGGATATCGAAAGAAGGCATTGAATACGACTCTCTGGACGGCGAGCTGGTCTATATCGTTATCACCATTTTTGCCGAGCTGGAAAATCCCGGGCAGCATATTCAGGTGCTTGCGGAAATGTCACGTCTCTTCTCGATACCGGGTTTCAAAGAGAGAATTCAGGCTGCTGCTACTCCTGCTGAAGTCCTCGATATCATTCGGAGCGAAGAATAAGCCATGGATGACCTCCTGCAGAGAATGCTGGCCATCGATCAGGAAGCCGAAAAACTGGTCGAGGCCGCTGACCTCGAAGCCGTAAAAATCCTGGAGGAAGTGCGCCTGCAGATTGCCGGGGAGCGCGAGCAGGCGCAGGCGACTCTGGTGACGGAATGCGACAAGCTGTTCCGGGAAAAGATCGAAAAGTGCAGGCGGGACTCCGATGCGGAGCTCAAACAGGCCGAACTCGAACTGGATGCCCGGCAGAAAGCCTTCGCCGGGCGCATTGCCGCCAAGCAGCCGGAACTTCTTCACACCCTCCTCCTTCCATAATACAGATAATCAAGGAATTCTTTTTAACAACGAAAAAACACAAAACGACACGAAAAAATTTTTCGTGTAAGTTTGTGTTTTTTCGTTGTTAAAAAAAATTATGGCACGTTTTCCCATACCAACTGGTACTGATTTCATCTTCGCCAAACTGCATGGGCTTTGGGGCAAAGCAGTCTATGGGCAACGTCTGCGCAAACTGACCACGTGTGTTACGGAAGAACTCTTTTTTCAGGCATTGAACAACCTGGGCTTGGAAATCAGCCGGCATGATCACTTTCAGAAAAAGATCGCCGCTCGGGAAATCGCCCATATGCAGGATATCATTGTCTGGGCGGACGCGGCGACAGCCCGCTTTATTCATGCCAAAATCCGCAATATCGCGGATGAAAATCTGAAGGTTCTGCTGAATTACCGTTTTCTTCCGAAACACGAAATTCCGATCAGCGAGCTTCTGATACCGATCCCTGGTGAGGAGCCTTACGATTGTAAAACCCTTCTCGAGACCCCCGGTACCGAAAAATTCATTGAGAGCTTGCCGGATTGCCAGGAATTTCCGGAGTTGCCGGAGATTATCCGGGCGCTCGAAAAGGATGGGGACTTCACTGCATCGGACTGCGCGATTGACTCGATCAGTTTTCAGCAGGAAATGGCTTCTGCGAGGGCGCTTTCCTTCGGCATGCGTGATGTCGCCATTGAGCTGGTCGGACGTGAAATTGACATTACCAATCTGTGCATGCTGCTGCGCAACGTCAATATGTATCATATCGACAAGGATCGCCTGCAGAAATTCTGGATTCCGGGCGGGGAAATTTTGCCGTTGGATAAACTGGTTCTTCTCGGGGAACTTCAGACTCCTGGTGAAGTGATTGATGCATTGCCGACCCCTTTTGCAGCCATGCTGCATCCCTTCCGGGATAAAGAGCTTTACCACAGTGAACACGCCCTCTGGAACTGGCTGGCCAAACGAGCCAATCAGCTTTTCCGGGATTTCACTCACCCGGAGCGTTCCATTCTGGCCTATCCTTACCTTCTGCATTTTGAGACCATCAACCTGGGGCGCATTTACGAAGGCATCCGTTTCGGCATGCCCTCCAGTGTCATTCAGGAAATGATGGTCGGACTTTGAATTTTTTAAACAACGAAAAGACACGAAAAAGCACGAAA
>JAQVUB010000209.1:2552-5424 GCA_028699735.1 Lentisphaeria bacterium
TTGAGACCATCAACCTGGGGCGCATTTACGAAGGCATCCGTTTCGGCATGCCCTCCAGTGTCATTCAGGAAATGATGGTCGGACTTTGAATTTTTTAAACAACGAAAAGACACGAAAAAGCACGAAATTTTTTTGTAGGATTGTTGCGTTGGAGTATGATACTGCTCCGCAAAATCTTCATTTTGGTCCGTTTTGTGTACAATCGTCAAGCTTTGCATAGTTGAGCGTACGAATTGATTTTGCGAAACGGTCGCATGCCTCAACGCATCAACCATATAAACATTTTCGAGTCTTTTCGAGTCTTTTCGTTGTTAGTAAGTTTTGAGAGGGAAAGAGTTCGATGTTCAAACCAGTCAGAATGTGTAAAATCAATATTCTGCTGCTGCAGAAACATTTGAACGTGATCACCACGGCTTTGGCTGAGGGCGGGCTGGTGCATCTGGTCGATGCCGCAGCACAGTCCAAAGACCGCCTGTTGAGCGCGATCAATCTCGATCAGGATCGCCGTCAGATCCAGAAGATGCTGAGCCGCTGCCAGATTCTGCTCGAGGCGATTGGCGTTGAAAAGGAAGCACAGGCGCCGAAGATCGACACTCTTGAAAAAGAGGAAATTGAGCTTCTGCTGAACAAGGTCAGTGAGCGATACCAGAAGTATGACCGGGAAATTGCCACTTTGCTCGAAGACACGGCGCTTATCAGCCGCGAATCGGACCGGTTGGGCGAGTTTCCGGTGCAGACAGTACGTCTGGGTACCTTGCGCAACCTGTCACATTTTTACATGGTCACCGGCAAAATGCGCATGGATACCTTTTTGCGCGCCAGGCAGGTTCTTGAAAATCAGGCCTTGCTGGTACGCAGTGATGACAACAGCGGCAAGGTGCTCGTGCTGTCTTCAAGAGCCAATCGCTGGATGGTCGAAGAGGATCTGGCAAAGCTCGGCTTCGAAAAGATCGAAATCCCGGAAAATCTGGACAGTGAGATTACCGAGAAGCAGAAGGAGTTTCATGACCAGATTGACGGGTTGCGCGCTAAACTCGATCAGGCCCGGCTGGGGGTTCTGCGCCTTGGGGAACAATACGGCGGTGCACTGCTGGCGATCAAACGACAGTTGAATACGCTGCTGGCAGTACAACAGGCGCAAAGCTTGTTCGGCAAGTCCCGCCATCTCTATTGCATTTCGGGTTGGGTTCCGCGGGAAAAAGTTGAACAGGTCCGCGAACTTGTGCGGCGGGCCAGTGATGGAGTCGGCATTGTTGAAGTGATTGATGCGGACAAGGATGAACTTGTCAAAGCCGGCCTCGATGAAGTCCCCGTGCAGCTGCAGGCCAATGCCCTCGAACGCCCCTTCCAGATGCTGGTCACCAATTACTCGACGCCAAGCTACTCGGAATTCGACCCCAGCATTTTTGTCGGAATCACCTTCGTCATCATGTTCGGATACATGTTCGGCGACATCGGGCAGGGAGCCGTGCTGGCACTCAGCGGATTCTTCCTGCGCTTCAGTAAACGAAAATTTTCGACGGCACTGCGCGATACCGGCACTTTGCTGATGTTTTGCGGCCTGAGCGCAATCTTCTTCGGCTTCTGCTACGGAAGCATTTTCGGTTATGAAAATCATCAGATTCTGCAGCCGCTCTGGCTCAGTCCGCTGCAGGAACAGGATATTCCGCGTCTGCTGCTGACCGCCGTTGGCATGGGGGTCATCTTCCTCAGTGTGGCGGTCATCATCAATGTCGTTAATCACTTTCTGGCTCACAAATACTTTGCAGGCACCTTCGATAAATTCGGGCTGCTGGGCATCATCTTCTACTGGGGGCTTCTGGCCATCGGCATACAGGTCGCAGTGACCCGCAGCTTTGCTGCCTGGCAGCTGATCTTTGTCGCAGTACCGCTGCTGCTGCTGTTTCTCAAAGAACCTCTGCACAATTGGTTCTATCATCGTAACCCCCTCTACCGAAGCTCGTTCATGGATCTCTTCCTGGAGGGCAGCATCGAGCTGATGGAAACGCTTACCGGATATCTTAGCGGAACCGTCTCCTTTGTCCGGGTTGGCGCTTTTGCCATCAGCCATGCCGCACTCTGCCTGGCAGTCTTTGCCATCATCGGCATGCTCAAAGACCTCAGCTTCGGCACCTTCTTCTCGATCCTCGTGGCTATTTTCGGCAATCTGCTGATCATCCTCTTCGAGGGGATGGTCGCCGCCATCCAGTGCGTGCGTCTCGAATACTACGAATTGTTCAGCCGATTTTTCCAGGGTGGCGGAAAAGCCTACCACCCCTTTCATTTTTCGGAACAACCCGATGAGAAGTAAATGTTTTTTTAACCACGAAATGCACGAAATGGCACGAAAAAAATTCATGGCAGCAGTGGCGTCGACTGCTTGCATGCGTCGTTTTTGCCATGAATTTTTTTTCGTGCTACTATCCTCAGATTTCTTGTTTTTGTAAAAAGATTTTCTGTATGAACACGGACGGACACTGTTCCCGAATTAACCCCGAAGGGGCGAGACATACCAGCCCAGGGCAAGCAAGGCCGCCAGGCCACAGCGACGCCCTGGGTTAGTATCCCCACCATGAGCAAAACCCTGTAAGGGCGTGACATAATTGTGTTAGATACAGAAAGTACTTTTTACCGTTGTCTTCGCTTCACTGCCTTCAAAAAGATGTTACCTTCTCCATGGATGTTCGTTATGTCACGCCCTTTCAGGGCTTTTGTTTTTTGGCTGATCCTAACCCAGGGCGTCGCTGCGGCCTAACGGCCTTGCTTGCCCTGGGCTGGTATGTCACGCCCCTTCGGGGTTAATTCGGGGACAGGTTCCGTCCGTGTTCGGTTCGTGTTCGGTCCGTGTCCCGTCCGTGTCCCGTCCGTGTCC
>JAQVUB010000210.1 GCA_028699735.1 Lentisphaeria bacterium
TTTCCTCAGCAGAATTTGGACAGATGAGGAACTGGCTGATTGCCTGCCGGCTGACGGGAAACTGAGCGATAGGGCCTGTGCCTCGCTGGCAGCCCGTTTCGCAGCCAAGGAAGCGGTGGCCAAAGCGCTGGGCACAGGGATCGGTCCGCGAGGAATCTGCTGGCAGAACATCGCTGTGCGGCGTTCTGCCGGCGGCCAACCGGTGGTTAGTCTCACAGGACCGGCAAAATCGCATTATGCAGCGATCGGCGGAGTGTCGGTCAGCATCAGCCTGGCACATGACGGTGGCCTGGCCATAGCGCAATGTGTCTTGTTGTGCCAGGGGAAATCATGAAAGAGCAGTCATCGTTCCGGAAAGGGTCACCCGGAAACAGCAGGAAGGATTATTCAAAAGCCTGGAAAAACCCGCGCCAGGTGGAAAATTACTGGACGTTTTACAAAAAGGATGTCTACGTTTCCAAACGAACGTCAGGTGTTCCGGGGTGGTTGTTGCCTTTACTGGCGCTTGTCCTGATTGTTGTCCTTGTTTTTTGGGCCGCACCGCTGGCTGTAGCCAGATGGCAGGCGGCTCACCGGCAAACAGATGAACCTGGCCTTGCGACGCAGGCCTTGCGCTACGGGGAACAAACGCGGGTTGTACTGGAACCGGTCGCTGATGTTTTCAGCCGGCCTGACTTGAAAGCTGACCGTATCACCCAGGTGCTGTACAATGAACCGGTCACCCTGTTGCCGGAAGGTGTCTTGTACGGCTATGCCGCCGTTCAGCTGCAGGACGGTGTTCGCGGCTATATGCTGTCAGCTGATCTGACTGTCAGCCGGGATTCGGTTGAACCGGCCGGTTTTCTCTATAAAGCCATTGTCATCAATGCCGTCAAACGGGTGATGTCACATGCGCGCCGCGGGACTTTGCTGGTTGAAGTGATGATGGGCACAGTACTTTACGTGGATTACCGCGGAGCAGGCGTATCCCGTGTACTGTTGCCGGATGGGGCGTCAGGCTGGATCAGCGATGACGGCATCGTACTGCTGCCATCAGATAGCCAGATCAAACAGCCGTATCAACCGCGCGAGGCTTTTTGCAGCACGGCCCTGACATTTCTCCAGGCGACGACGCTGGAAAACGGACAATCAGTCCGCGGCATTTCCATGGCTGGTATTATCCGCCTGTCCGCCGCAATCAACGGCATGGACCTGCCCAGAACCAGACAGGACCTTTATATGGCAGGACAGGCCGTCACACTGCAAAAATCAGCGGAAACCGGACTGGTCGAGCTTGAGGACCTGCAGTCGGGTGATCTGCTGGTCCTGGCCGATCCGCATGATTTGACTGAACCGGCTGATCTGGCCATCCTGATTGATGCCGAGCAGATCCTGTATGCCAGACCGTCGCAGACTGCGATCCGCCTGATGAACCTGAGCCAAAATGAAGACATCTGGCGGCGTATTGTGGCAGTCAGACGGCTTTTCCCCTGATTGCACTCTGTGAAAAAGGATTGGACGGCATGAAAAAAAGTGCCTGACCTGCAGACACTCTTATTCCGCATTATTCTGCTGAAAGGACCATGCAACGACAATAAGTCGTTTTGCCATCTGCGTGGTGATGACTCTGTCGTCAACGTGTTGATGACTCTGTCGTCAACGTGGTGTCAGGTGTCAGGCTCTCTTGACCGCGTTGGACCGGAGGCACCTGGTGCAGACATGCATGGTCTTTGGCGTACCATCAACAACAACCCGGACCTGGCGGACATTCGGTTTCTGACGAACCAGGGCTCTGCGGGAAACCTGTGAACGGGTGATGCTGATTTTCCTGCCGAAAAACATGTCTTTCTGGCAGATATCACATTTTGCCATCTTGTACACCTCCTTGCGTTTGACGCAAACGCGCAAATGGAATCTTAACATAGGATCAGGTAAAAAGCAAGTCAAACAAACAGCAATTTTATCGTTTTTGCCGTTTGTTTGTTACAGGTCAGAGGTAGATTACGAAAATAGAGATTGAATAAACCCGTCCAAAAGGAAAGAACCGTATAAGCGGTTCTTTCCTTTTAGAAAAGCTGGACTCCGTGAATGAAGTCTGTCATAATGAATCCATGGAGCATATAAAGCCAGAGATAACAAAAGAGAAGATCGCTGAAATACGAGCCATGATGGAAGCCAACCCAGGTTGGCACAGAACCCGTTTGTCTCATGAGATCTGTGAACGCTGGGACTGGCGCGGGCCTAATGGACAGCGAAAGGATATAGCTTGCCGGGAAATGCTTCGTGATTTAGATGCAAAAGGAGAAATCACGCTGCCAAAGGCTTTGAGAAAATCCGGACACGGCAACAGAATCGTTAAGCTGAGCCATGATACAAGTCCGATTGTGTGCGCGATCAAAGAAGTCATGCCCATCCGTATCGAAGTAGTGACCAGCCGTGAAAACGCAGCTGTATTCAAATCATACATCAGTCAATACCATTACCTCGGCTATGACCGCAGTGTTGGTGAGAACATCGGATATATGGTATTCAGCCATGACGGAACGCCACTGGCCTGTGTGATGTTCGGTTCTGCGGCCTGGTCATGCCGCCCAAGAGATGAAATGATCGGCTGGACAAGTGGCGCCAGACGCAAAAACCTGCCGTACATGACAGGGAATGCACGGTTCCTGATATTCCCCTGGGTTCGGGTGCCTCATCTTGCCAGCCATATTTTATCACGCATTGTACGCAGGATCAGTACAGATTGGACTGCTAAATACGGCCATCCGCTCTATCTGCTTGAAACATACGTGGAACAGGATCGCTTCAGAGGCACTTGCTACAAGGCTGCAAACTGGTCTTATGTCGGAGAAACGACAGGCCGTGGACGCAACAGTGTTCGTGGCGGTACCGCCATACCTGTCAAGGACATCTATCTATATCCGCTTGTGCCACACTTTCAGGAAAAGCTTTGCGGGGAGAAGCGTGAGATATGACAACGCTGCAGCTGAAAGAGCGAAAAATAGAAGATCTAAAAGTGAAGTACCATAATCTCGAAGCAAGACACAGGAACGAGAGAGAACTGTGGGAGGAGCAGAACGCAAATCGGCACAAGGAGATCAGCAGATTAACTGATTTGATTGTTATGCTCCAGCAGCACATCGCAAAAATTGAAGCAGAGTGCGAGTCGCTTATTGCTGAAAAGTCCGAGATAACCAAGACAAATAAACAGCTTAAGGAAATGATTGATAAGCAGGTAGATTTGATTACCACTCTGCAGGGCAGGCTTTCCCAAAACAGCTCAAATTCAAGCAGACCGTCCAGCACTGACGGTTTAAAGAGCGTGATACATAACAGCAGGGCGGCCAGCGAAAAAAAGCCCGGCGGACAGATCGGTCATGAAGGACATGGCCTGTCCATGACTGAGCAACTGAAAGAAGAATTGGCATCTGGCGGTGTGAACGTTGAAGTTGTCGAGCATGGTAATCCTGAACTGGACTATATAACCAAGTATGAATTAGACGTGTGCCTCACTGTTGTGGTGAAGGAACACAGATTTCATGAGGGAGAAGCCATTCCGGACAATCTCCAAAACCCGGTGAACTACGGGATTGACCTCAAAGCATTATCTGTTTATCTATCCACCGAAGGGCTGATGTCAGCCCAACGAGTATCCGAGTTTGTAAAGATTATGACCGGGGGTATGCTCATGCCTTCGAAAGCGACCATACTGGCGTTCCAGTGTGAAGTGTCAGGCAAGCTTGCTGACGAGATGGAGGCAATCAGGGAAAGCGTCATGATCTCTCCGGTGCTGAATGTGGACGAAACGCCAATCAAGTGCACAGAACGTCCCGCAAAGAACGGCGATTTCATGGATACGGCAAAAGGAACAACATACAATCTGTGTGTTCGCACCTATAGCACCAAAGACACAGTACATCTGACACTGAACCCGCGCAAGGATGATGCAGGCGTAAAAGCTGACGGCATTTTACCCACCTATGCCGGGAAAAAGGTTCACGACCATGACAAAAAGTTCTTTAAGTACGGGTCCAGGGAGCAGGGTGAGTGCAATGCGCATGTTGGCCGTTATCTGAAAGAAATCGATGAATTAACCAAACATGAATGGCCGATGAAAATGGGAAAGCTGTTGCTGGATATTCTGAGACACAAAAAAATGGACATTGCCAATAACCGGAACGCCATGGAGGATGAATCCTTTAAGCGTTATAGTGACGAATATGACGCGATATTGAATTTGGGGAAAAAAGAAATTGACCGGCTAAATCCCAAAAGCATAATACGCAGGAAAGCTCAAAATCTGCTGAGTCGCCTTGAACAATACAAATACAACCATTTGCTGTTTGCCAAAGATTACTCCGTCCCCTATTCGAATAACGAAGCCGAAAGGGATTTCCGATGGATAAAAGTACACCAAAAAGTATCCGGGTGCCATCGAAGTTTCCAGGGTGCTGGAAAGATGATTCGATTAATGAGTTTTACGCGAACGCTTAAAAAGCGGAGACTGCCAATTTTCGAGAGTTTGAAGCACATATTGCGACAAATACCAGTTCTTACATAAGGCTGATGCTTTTGCCATGCCCATAGACTCTTCCTGCATGCAAGGACTGAAGCAACCTTTTTGGCTCCGCTGTTTGCTCTGCATGCATCTTGAAACAACATCCTGTGTGATACTGGACAATGTTTTGGGTTACCCTGTTCAGTATTATCTATGACATTGAGCGGCAAATTGCTGCCATTCTAATTTTTTCAGAATTCTGGTGCTTTTCTTTCAGAGTCATCATGCTTTGAGGAATCTGTGCCGTTTATACCTCTGACCTGTAACTCAAATAGGGGTTATTAGGCACTTACCCGGGTATCTTTCAGGTGTTTTAGCGGCTGGCAAGCGGTACCGCTTCAATCTGGCTGAATGCGCAGGTCAGCCGATGCTTTACAAGAAGGGTCTGGCCTGCCTTTCAGGGCAGCAGGCTGAAGGTATAGCCACGCGCCCGGGCACTGTCGATCAGCTCCGGCAGGATCGCCGCGTTTGTCTCTGAAACGGTGTGCAGCAGCAGCGCCGAGCCGGGGTGCAGCTGAGATAATATTTTTCGCAGCGCTTCCCCGGGATCCGGTTGGTCATCTGTCAACCAGTCGCGGTAAGCAAAGCTCCAGAACGCGGTTCTATAGCCGGCGGCATCCAGCAAGGTCAGGAGTCGGGGGCTGTAACTACCTTCCGGCGGCCGCATCAGCAGTGGCATCTCCTGACCTGTCAGCTCTGCAAACGCTGCTGAAACGGCGGTCAATTCATCCAAAACCGCCTGTGGCCCCTGCTCCTCCAGCAGATCGACCAGATTCGGATGTCTTTGCGTGTGATTGGCCACCTGGTGCCCTTCGGCGGCCATCCGCCGCTCCCGGTCCGGATTGTGAGCCAGATAACTGCCGGT
>JAQVUB010000211.1 GCA_028699735.1 Lentisphaeria bacterium
CAGGTTCTGACGCATGACGTTTTGGACGAGCTTTCCCACGCCAATATTACCATCTTCATTTGCAGTTCCTGAATTTTCGAATATGCTATAACAGATGAAGATTTCTGATTCGGATATGAATATGAAAATTGTCGACCAAAAATTATTTGATGATTTGATGCGAGAACGCACCCTGCTGCTGTTGTCTCTGGCTCGAAAAATCGTTATGGATGGTGCGGAAAAGATGCAGCTGACCCGCCCGCTGCTCGGTAATATTCAAGGCGAAGCCACCCAATTGGAAGAATTGCTCGATTCTTACGGAGCGCGCAACAATTCGCAATGGTATGTTTTCCGAATCCAGATTGCCGCTCTGAAAAATTTCAGCACGGCTGGCTATGAGCTGTTGCATTTGAAGCATACCAGTTTGGGCTATCGCCTCGACACCACCCAGGAGGGATTCCTGGCCGGCACAGAGGACGCCCTCAACTATGTGGCCGCCTTCCTGTTCTGTTCTCTGAACCGCCTGCTCGCTGAAACAAAAGCCTTCGGTTGGCCACCCCCGGAAGACAATCTCGGCCTCGATTTCAGCGAAATTCTGCCCGGAGGAAGACTTCCCCGTGACCGCAAAACCAAAGATGACAAATCCGCGCAGGAACTGGTCATCCGCCTGGCAACCGAATTCCTCAATAACACCGAGGACGCCAAATTCCTGCAGGTAGCCGCCCGTACACAAGGGCCAAAATGGAAAAATTTGAATTTTGACCGGATTGGGGAAGCCTCGATCCGCGCCATGGAAGGAAAGTTGCATAATTTGCAATCCACCTATGATACCTATGTCAGTGACAGTGAAACCGAAGCCTGTGATCCGAATCTGCCGAAATTGCGCGGCCATATCAGTATTGTGCTGCATATCCTCCGTGTGGCCACGATTTTTGCGCATTTTTATGAGCGCCACTTTAAAATCAACACGGATGCCTTGCGCTGCTGCAATCACACCTGCGTCCTTTCCGGGGATTGGTTTCTCAATCTCTTCACGCATTATTTATGCCGGTACAGCTATGAATTTCTGCATTCCGCGCGAAGTCTCTGCCAGACCATGTTGAAAAAATATGCGGTAATCTCCACGATTGAAGTGCCCATTCCGCCGTTTTTCGGGTTTCATGCCCGCCCATCGGCTTTGGTTTCATCCATCGTGCAGCATTACGGCAGCCAGGTCACCCTGATTTGCGGCAACAGTGAATATGATGCCGAGAAAACCTTTGAACTGTTCAGGGTCAATGGCTGGATCGATCAGCAGAAGCGCAGTTATATTTATCACGAACTGGATGCCCTCGATCTGCAGGAGATTGAGGAAAAAATCCGCAAACATTCGATTAGTCGTGATGAGGGTGTTCTCAGTATCATCCGGCAACTGGCGTTGAAAAATATGATTCATATTCTGCTTTACCCCTTGCCGATCGCTCCAATGATCGAAAACAGTCATGACACTTTGCGAGAACTAGCCAAAAATGTCATCATCAAGTTGCATGCCCAACGGGCTCTCACCATCCTCTTCGATATCAAAATTAAATTTCGCGGGGATATCCGGGTGCTGAATGATTTACGCGTGCTCGCCGAAAATACCTATGGGGAAAATGAATCCGGTACCAATATCGCCCTGCCACGCGCTCTCAACTACCTGAAACACTTCCGGGAACAGGAATAAAACCGTTTTTTAACAACGAAAAAACACGAAAAAACACGAAAAAAAATCATGGATAGATAGACGCAAACTAACATAACAACGCAACTTCCATGATTTTTTTTCGTGTCTTTTCGTGTATTTCGTTGTTAAAAAAACAGGTTCATTTTATGCTGAAAAATAGTTTTCCATTTCCGGCTTCGATCCGAACCATTGGGGTTTTTGCACCGTCAAAAGCTGTACAGGAAGTGGATTTTCAAAGCGCCCTGGACAAGTTGCAAAGCTGCGGCGTGACCGTCAAACACACCTGCACCAACAAGCACCCATACCGCTATTTTGCCGGGACGGACGAACAGCGCATCCGAAACCTGCAGCAACTGCTGGCTGACCCGGAAATCGACCTGCTCCTGGCTGCACGAGGCGGCTTCGGCTGCGCCCGAATCCTCGAACAGCTCGACTGGACTGCGTTGCGTCGCAGAAATCTGCCGGTCGTCGGATACAGCGACCTGACCGCCTTTCATCTGGCCGCCCTCAAATTCGGTTGCCGAAATCATATCCAGGGTCCCATGCTGTGCACTCAGTGGGGTGCCTCCTGTCCTGAACCTGCTTTTTCGGCAGCGATGGAATCGTTGTCAAGCTGCCTGCACCATTGCAGCAACCTTCTGCCTGCCTGGCATCAGGCGAAAACCCTTGTTCCCGGCAAAGCTTCCGGCCCGCTTCTGCCTTGTAATCTGACTCTGCTCTGTTCCCTGATTGGGACCCCTTTCCTTCCAGACTTCAACCAGGTGATCCTGGTACTCGAAGATATCCATCTGCCTGCACACGGCCTGGATCGCTGCCTGAATCAACTCCGCCAAAACGGAATTTTGCAGAAACTCTCCGGTCTGATCTTTGGGCAGTTCAGTGACTGCGAAGATCAGGAATTCCTTCCTGAAATCTTTGCTGAGTATGCTGCCTTCATCCACGGACCCGTGCTCACTAATCTGGCTTTTGGTCATCCGAATCCAAGTATCAGCCTGCCGGTTGGCAAACTCGTTCATCTTGATGCGGTCGCCGGTCAGGAGCCTGCCCTGACTCTGGATTGCCGGGAAAAATTTTCGGCAAAAATCTTTTCAACCCAGGGTCAGGATTTGCCCTACCGCCTGCTCTCCCCGGAAATCCTTGCTCCGGATACCCGCTATCCCCTTGTGTTGCTGTTGCATGGAGCTGGGGAACGCGGCATTGACAATCAGAAACAGCTCGTGCATGTCGCGGGACTCTTCAGCAAGCAGGCAAACCGCCGGAAATATCCCTGTTTCGTCCTCGCGCCACAATGCGCTCCTGACGAACAATGGGTTGATCGGCCATGGAGTTTCCCGAATTTTGTGCAACCTTTGCACCCATCCAGAAATCTGGTGTCGGCGATGCAGCTGCTGAACCAGACCATCAACGACTATCCCGTCGACACGAAGCGTATTTACATCATAGGGCTGTCCATGGGCGGTTACGGCACCTGGGATGCAATCACACGTTTCCCGGAACTCTTCGCAGCAGCCGTGCCCATTTGCGGCGGTGGTGACGTCAACCAAGCTGCGAAACTGACTCACTTGCCAATCTGGGCATTTCATGGCAGTGACGATACCGTAGTGCCTGTCGATCTCTCACAAAATATGTGCAAGGCCATCCAAGAGCTGGGTGGCAACTGCCGCTATACAGAGTTTCCGGAGACCGGACACAACGCCTGGGCGCCAGCTGCAGAACATCCCGATCTTCTCCCCTGGCTCTTCGCACAGAGAAGTAATGCGTAAGTTTTTTTAACAACGAAAAACACAAAACGACCCGAAAAAATTTCATGGGGAGCTGCTTTGGCTGTGTGAATACGTTGTGCATCCCATGAAATTTTTTCGGTTCGTTAGTGTCGTTCGTTGTTAAAAAGAAATTCTCTGTTACCAAGTCGTATGAGACAGAAAATCAGACGGAGTCAGCATGACACCTCCTTCCATCCCGGAAGACGCTATGGACATCATCCTTTGCCTGCAGAAAGCCGGTTTTCAGGCCTGCCTGGCAGGCGGTTGCGTGCGGGATTTCCTGCTTGGCAAAACGGCTCATGACTGGGATGTGGCCACCTCTGCCCTGCCGGATCAGGTCGAACAGATGTTTCCGCATACCGTCGCCGTCGGCAAGGCTTTCGGGATTATCGTGGTTATCCAGAATGGCACGCCTTTCGAAGTGGCTACTTTCCGCAACGATGGAAAATATACGGATGGAAGACACCCCGAAAACATCGTCTTTTCATCCCTCGAGGAAGATGTCAAACGGCGTGACTTTACAGTCAATGCCCTGCTCTATGACCCAGTCCATAAAATTCTCCATGATTATGTCGGCGGACAGCAGGATCTGAAACAACAAATCCTGCGCGCTGTCGGAAACCCGCTGCAACGTTTTGCTGAAGATAAATTGCGTATCCTGCGGGCAATCCGCTTCTCCGCCAACCTGCAATTCAAAATTGAAGAAAATACCTGGCAGGCAATCTGCGCAGAAGCCCAGAATATCAACCGGGTCTCCCGTGAACGAATCGCTGCCGAACTGGACAAAATGCTGCTGGGCGGACATTCGTCCTCGGCCATGCAACTGCTTCAGAAAAGCGGTTTGCTCGACATCCTTCTGCCACAAGTTGCAGCTCTGCAAAATGTTGCCCAGCCTCCGCAATTTCATCCAGAAGGGGATGTCTGGCAGCATACCTTGCTGATGCTCGAAGAATGGGACAAAACGCTGCAACATTGCTCCGAAGACCCATTACACCCGCGCTTTCAGGACGGGCTGCTTGCGCGGGCTTCACTCCCCGAAAAGCGGATTCTGGCCTGGGCCGTATTGCTGCATGACATCGGCAAGCCGGATACCTACGTGGAAGCCGACCGTATCCGCTTCAACGGCCATGACTGCCTGGGGGCCCGGATTGCCCAGGAAATTCTCAGCCGTCTGAAAATGCCGAACGAAGTGATCGAGGGCGCCTCGACTCTGGTCAGGCTGCATATGTCTTTAAGTGCATTTCCCCAGATGCGTCTAGCCAACCGGCGCCGCAAACTCCAGGATCCACTTTTCCCTTTGCTGCTGGAACTGCACCGCCTCGATTGCATCGGAAGCCATAAAATCATGTCCCTCCATCAGGAAATCCTGCAGGCCTGGCACGAGGAACAAGCACGACCAGCCCCGACTAAACCACTGCTCACTGGAAAAGACCTGATGAATATGGGCTTGAAACCAGGCCCCCTCTTCTCAACCATTCTTAAAGCCGTCCAGGACGCAGCCCTCGAAAATTCCCTGAACTCCCCCGAAGAAGCCATACGCTGGGTGAAACAAAATTACCTGTAAAGTTTTTAAACAACGAAAGACACGAACCGACACGAAAAAATTTCGTGTCAGTTCGTGTTTTTCGTTGTTAAAAAAACTTGATGGCTTACATTATTATACGAAAAGCTCAAAGCGGTAACGGTGAATCCCGTGCAAACCGGGAACTGTCGCGCAACTGTAAATGGTTTTATTGCCATGAGTCAGACCCCGTACTTTGAGCCTGATGAAGCTGCGTATTGTGCGCGAAACACACAAGGGCTCTTATGATGAATGTATTGTTTTCTGTCCCCTGCCGCCGTTTGTTTACCCTGATTGAACTGCTCGTGGTCATTGCTATTATTGCCATTCTGGCGGGCATGCTGCTGCCGGCTTTGAGCATGGCTCGCGACAAAGCCAACACCATCTCCTGCG
>JAQVUB010000212.1 GCA_028699735.1 Lentisphaeria bacterium
GCCATTGCCGGCGACAAGGGAGTTCCAACCGTTTTCATCAGTGGTGATGACAAAATCACGGCCGAAGTCGCGGAGAAAATTCCCGGCATCGAGACAGCGGTTGTCAAGGAAGCTCTTTCGCCATATATGGCCTGCTCTTTGATCCCCTCCCGTGCCTGCGAGCTGATCTATAAGGGTGTCCGCAGCGGTATCGCCTTGCGTAAGTCTATCGCCCCTTACCGGATTCCTTCGCCGGTGAAATTGACTCTGCTTGATTCCGCCAATCACTGCCTACCCTTCACCGAACAATGCACACCCTGTGTCTGTGAAACCATCAGTGAAGCCTTCAATCAGTGTGAAGACCAGATGGAATGGTGCAAACGCAACAGCAAACTGCCCGACGGTTTCGTCTTCCCATGAGCAATCCGTTACACGGGAAATTTCCGAACGGGGAATTATAGTATTCAAAAGGCTTGTTCGTTTCTTTCTGCTTCTGTATCAGGAGTGCAACCCGATGCGGATTCTTCTGCCACAACTTGTCATCATGCTGCTGGCTCTGGGAATCTCTTCCCTGCCGGCTTTCTGCTTTGCAGATACGCCGGCCAGCAAAGAAACCGAACTGGTCTGCTCGCAGACCAGCAGTGAGATGGAATTCCTTCCGGTCAGCTTGGAAGGCGAAATTCCCCGTTCCAATGCACGGCCCTGCCTGCTGCCGACTCTGCAACATACAGCCCTGCTGCCGGTTTACGCAGCACCCTATCGAATTATTTTCTGCAAAAAAGCATGTTCCGCAGGACAGGTCTGCGCTTGTCTCCCCTTGCGACTATAAGATTTATTCAGCGGTATTCCTTTCCCCTGCACGACAGGGCCCTGTTCCACATGACCTGGATCAATTTCCGGCAATTTTATTCTGTCATTGGATCTGCATTTAAAGGAGAACTCGATGAATCTCATTGGTATTTTGCTGTATGCCATGATTGGCTTTGGTATTTTGATTGTCGCAAGCGCCGTTCTGATCCTCGTTTTTCTACTCTTTGAAGACTTCTGGCGCCGGCTTTTCCACCTCGCCCCGGATCCCTCTTCACAGACAAAAAACAAGCAGAAAAATGAGTAAACACAACTATGTGGCAAACACATTTTACTTTTCTTGCCGGCCTCACCGACCGTGATTGGTTGGCACGCATCATCATTCCGCAACAGATCATCCTCAGCCTGCAAGCCGATGACCACGAAAATGCCTGCCGGGAACTGATTGACAAAATCATGCCGGCTTACCGGCAAAGCGACCGTGAACGCTGTCTGATGGATGTCCTTGAACGCGAAAAAGTCACCTCGACCTTTCTCGGACATGGAGTGGCTCTGCCGCATGGAATCACCGATGGAACAGACACCATCCAGGCCGCCATCGGGATCAAACCGGAAGGAATCCCCGGCCCCGGCGACGGCGAACAATCTGTGAAGATCATGCTGCTGTGCCTGTGCCCCCCGACACAACGCAGGGAATATCTCCACTTCACCTTCCTGGCAGCCAACATCCTGCTTCTGGAAGACAACCGCAACGATCTGCTCCATGCGATAACCCCGGAACAGGCCAGGGATATCATGCTGAGAATATAAAATCAGGGGGAACTAAAACTCACAACATATGGAAAGTTTTAGCTCCTCCAGCCATTCTGGCAAACTTATTTCGGTTTTTGAAAGACGGCTGCGCCCTGTTCGGCAATGTCCAGAATACTGGCCAGGATCAATTGTACAGCGAGTTGCAGATTCATAAGATCCACGCGTTCAGGGATATCACCTGGCAGATGATACTGCGGATCGCCGTAAGGCAGAGACCCCAAGTTGTGAACCGTGTCAGGAAAACCAGCCTTGATGAAACTGCCGTCGTCATCATTGACCTGTTTCTTGAAAACCGCGGACGCGCAGATCGGAATATCATAGCGCGCCGCTTCCGAAACGATAAATTCCGCAAGCGCCTTGCCTTCCGGCGTACTGTATGCAGATACATTCGTTTTGATGCCTGCCGCAAGAGTCTCGTCGGATTTGCCACAAAGCGAATCCTGGTTCATCACCGCCAGGATCCGGTCGCCGCGTCTGCTGGCCGCGTCTGCATAGGTTTTGCTGTGCCAGGGACTGTGTTCCTCATTACAGAAAAGCACACGTACCGTGCGCTTGAGTTCAAGCGTTGACAGCACCCGCACCAATTCCATATTTGCAACCGCACCAACTGCATTGTCATGCGCCCCTGGAGAATTGATCCAGCTCATCGAGTCCTTGTGAGAAACCAGCTGGATAATCTCATCGGAATATTCTGAACCCGGCAGAGTCACCGCAATGTTATGCGCATCATACCAGGGATCCGTGTCCAGCGGCGCGGAATACCAGTGATGCAAGGGTTTGCTGCTGTCACAACGGAATGGCCTGACTTTGTTCGGAATCATCTCAACAAAGGAAGCATATTTCCGCATCTCCCCGGCAATGAAGTCATCCGCTTCTTCGAGCGAATTCTTCTGATGCCAGGGAATCGTGTAGGAAACCGTCCTGAACGACAGAGGATCCCTGCATAAATAAAAAAGATCACGACGCAGATTTTCAACCGATACCTTGCCGAGCACTTGCTTTTCCATCAAAGATACCTCCCGAAATTGCAACAGGGAACAGTTTCTGCACAAATACCATTAACGTATGCCTAAAAATCCAAACTTTCAATCCAATCTGTGGACAAATCTGCTGTTGCCGTAATCTCACTGTAATGCGTCAGTGAAACCGGGTGAAAGTGGGATTTTTTTACAACAAAAGACACAAAATGGCCCGAAAAAATTTCATGGAGAGTACGACGCATGCTAGCAGTCAACGCTGCTTTCATGAAATTTTTTCGGGTTGTTTCGTGCTTTTCGTTGTTCAAAAAGAATCCCTCCCTTACCAGCTTCACTTACACATTATGAGGCATTACCGGGGGTTCGTAAAGTCGTGAAGAATGTGTCAGGAATCTTGACAACCCGGACTACGTCATATATAATAAAATCATGGTGCATCAGCATAGCCGGGGGAACTCGCCTTGCCAGACGCGAATTCCGCCTGCCCAAACCGGATATCCGCTCGTCATAGGTCAGGAAGATCAAAATGTATTGCAAAGCCGATTACAGTCAGCCACTACGAGATCAAACCCCATTTAGTTTTCAGGCCACCGTCACGGTCAACGGGCTGATTGCCTTGGCAGGCAGCGGTTGCAGCATGCGTGAATTCAACACTGTTCCGGAAGCAGTCATCGAGGTCTACCGGCGTGGCCGTCCGGCAGCCCGTGAACTCTTCGGGGAAAAAATTGGCTTGTGCGGGTTGATGACACCGCCAATCAGTTATGGACATTTGAATACCCTCGGAGCCGAATTGCTCTTTCCCGAGGATGGCGAGGTTGCAGTGGCACCCCTGGCAAGCAGCATGACCGAGGCAATCCGTATTCTGCGGCAGCCACGCGATATGCGCAAGAGCGGACAACTCCCCTTTTATCTGGATTTCCAACGCCGTCTGGAGGAAGCCTTCCCAAGCGAAAAATGCGCTCTCGTTTTCAAACCCGAAGGTCCTCTGACGACCGGATATCTGTTGCGGGGAATGGATTTCTTTACTGATTTCTACGACGATCCGGTGACCTTCAAGCTGATGATGGATGCCATTGTCGACAGCCTGATTGAATATCACCAAATGCTCGCAGATCTGAATGGCAGGCACCTGCCGATGGAAAACGCTGGAATTGCCGACGATGTCGCTGCGATGATCCCCGCATCACAATGGCCGGAACTGGTGATGCCTTATTGGAGCCGTCTGCTCTCGGCCTTAACCAATGGGACAGTATCGGCACATTGTGAGGGCTTGCATCCCGAACAGCTCCCCTTACTCGAAGAAATCGGCCTCCGATATTACGATCCCTCGATTTCGCCGGTACTGACCCCGGAACTGGTGTCACAACACTGCCGGATTCCATTTGCCTGGTTGCTTCCAGTCTTTCAGGTTCCCCGGATGAGCTGTGAAGAAGTGCGTCGGTTCGTCCTGCGCGCCGCCACCGCAGGAGCCTCGGATATTTTTTACAATATCAGCCTCCCCGCATTGTATCAGCCTGAAAAAGCCCTTGCCTTTGTCGAGGCGGGCAATCAGGTCAGGGAACATCTGGCCAGTGGCGGAACACGACAGACTCTTCCACAGGCATTATATTGAGCAGCACAAAAAGAATCTACTTAGAGGGCGTCTAAAAAGAGTTTTTAACCACGGAATACACGGAATTTTTTTAGAAATTGTTGTTTTGACGGATGAGCTCGCTTGCAAAAATTGTGCAATCATTCTGTCGATTGTGAAAAGAGAGATAGAGGAAAGTAGGTTACGCCATCTGTTTTCGACAATCGAAATATCCTAGGCAAAGTTTTCACTGGCAGGCTTATCCGTCAAAGCAATCACCTTTAAATTTTCCGTGTGTTCCGTGTGTTCCGTGGTAAAAAAAGCTATTTGGACGGGGTCTACTTATTCCCAAAATAAACAGTAGCGCATATTGGAAAATCCCTGAATTGCTTCGGAGAAAAAATTGAAACGCAGAATTTATGAATGCCTGAATAATCAGACCGGCAGCCACCTCCTTCCTTTTCTCTGGTATACAGGAGAAAGCGCGGAACTGGTCTGCCGGGAACTGGAAACCCTTCAGCAGATCGGCATCAAGGAAGTCACCCTGGAAAATCGCGGTGGGGACTGGTTTTGCACGGAACCCTGGTTCCAAATGCTAGAAACGGCACTGCTGACAGCCCGAAAACTCGGCATGAGAATCTGGCTGCTGGATGATGACCATGTGCCGACCGGCAGCGCCAACAACTCCCTCGCCAAACCGGGAAACGCACACCTGCGCCCGCGCAATCTCAGAATCGAACCCGCGGACGTGGTCGGCCCCCTGCCTGGAGCAGCGTTGCTTTTCCCTGCAATTTCCGAGGCCGAGAAAATCGTCTCGGTATCCGCTTTCCGGCGTGAAGAAGTAACCGGACATTGCTATGGAGTTCCCGTCAATCTCACTGAAAATCTGCAGGACGGCATCTGCAATTTTGACATACCGGATGGCATCTGGAGAGTCTTTTTCGTGATTGAAGCCGACATAAAACGCCTGAACTACTTCGGTAATTTCATCTCGATGTTATCGAAGGAATCCTGCCGGCACCTTATCGATGAAGTCCAGGAAAAAATTTATGCCCGCCTTGGACAGTACTTCGGCAAGGAACTGGCCGGTTTCTTTACCGACGAGCCGGCTTTTGGAAACTGCAATGGCGAATATGGACACGATTTCCAAAATCACCGCATGGGGCAACTGGAACGACTCTATCCCTGGTGGGAAGGAATCGCAGCAAAAGTCGCCGCAAAGGCAAACATGTCCGAAGCGGAAC
>JAQVUB010000213.1 GCA_028699735.1 Lentisphaeria bacterium
AAAGATCCACGCCCCAGTCCAGAAATACCTGAAAAAGCAGGTCTTCCGCTGTGCGATCCGGCTTGATGTTGTCGGTGAGGAGTCCCAGCTTGTTTTGCTCAGTGGCGTCCGGACGGTAGTAGACCTCGGCCAGGTTCGACGAATCAACCTTCAAAACGCGAAAGCCAATGTCCAGGCCAGGGGCGGTAGTGGCATTTTCCTCTTTTATTTTCTTGCCGGCCCGGCGAATGCGCTCCTTGCTGATCTCGGCAATGGTTTTATAGCCTGCCTTGAAAGCTTCTGACTTTTCATCGCAAAGCTCGGGGAGCTGAACCATTAGAAAAGCACGGTTAGCCCCATCCTCTGCGTTGAGTTTCATTGCGGCATGAGCTGTTGTCGCAGATCCAGAAAAAAAATCTAAAACTATGTCATCTTGTTTCACGTCAGCCTGATTAATAAGTTCCTTTATAAGGTCAACTGGTTTTGGAAAATCCATAACCCTCTTGTCAAAGAGTTCGCCAATGTCAGCTGTGCCATTTCTTGTATAAATATCGGAGCCGATAATCGATGAATAACCTGTTCGTTCAGACGACAACTCGCATAGGAATGATTTTCGTCTTGGTCGTCCATCTGGGATCGATGGCCAAAGAATTCTATCCTCTGAAACCAGTCGGGTCATGGTTGTTTTGTCATATCGCCATCCCATCGTCGGACAGCCATAGTTAATACCTGTTGCCGGATCGAATAAATCATAATGAAGGTTCGGACGTCTATCCGCCGTAGCGAGACCAACCATGTTCGCGCTTGTCCAGTCACCACGAGGATCATTGTCAGGATTTGAGTACCCACGCAAATCCCTATCATCACCTCTCATGGTCTTGCCATAAGCGATTACATATTCGTGATCGATTGATACGCCGTTTTTTGTTCTATTGTCTTTATTCTGTCTGCTTTTCCATATGAGCTGGGCTATGAATTTATCTTCACCGAAAATTTCATTGCACATCTTTTTTAAATTCGAAATCTCACCATCATCAATGCTGATAAAAATCACCCCATCCTCCCGCAGCAGATTTCTCGCCAGTTTCAGTCTGGGGTACATCATCGAGAGCCAGTCCGAGTGGAAGCGTCCATTGGCCTCGGTGTTGGCTACCAGCCGATTGCCTTCCTCGTCCTTCTGATTGGATCGTTTCAAGAATTCCTCTGTATTTTCGGCAAAATCGTCTTCATAGATAAAGTCGTTGCCCGTGTTGTATGGCGGGTCGATGTAGATCATTTTGACCTTGCCGAGGTAGGTCTCCTGGAGCAGTTTCAAGGCATCCAGGTTGTCGCCCTCGATAAACAGATTCTTCGTGGTGTCGAAATCCACGCTTTCTTCCCGGCAGGGGCGCAGAGTCTTGGCGATCGGTGCATTGGCGGTGAGCAGAGCCTCGCGTTTGCCTGGCCAGTTGAGGTGGTAACGTTCCTGCGGGCCTTCCACGATGGACTCGGACAACTCCTGCCGCAGCTGGTCGAAATCGACCGCCAGCTTCAGCTTGCCGCCTTCGCCTTCGCCCTTGGCCTCGGTCACGCAGTTGGGAAACAGTTCGCGGATGCGGGCGATATTGTCCTGGGTCAGGTTCGGCGAGTGCAATTTGAGTTTATCCATGGTTCTTTCCTTATAAAATATTCACTAATATATTTGGGCAGGAGCTGCTGTCAAACGCTTACGCCCAGATAAAATCGCAACTATTTTTTACAACGAAACTCACGAACAACCCGAAAAATTTCATGGGAAGCGGTTTTGGCTGCTAAAATGCGTCGTTCATTCCATGAAAATTTCGTGGAGCACAAAGCAGGCGTTCCGAAAAGTTCTCTGCAGAAGTCAATCCTATGACACCCACAGAATTTTAGCACAAAATCCTTCCCCGTTTTGCCGGCATATTTTCTGTTTCAGACGATTTCTCCTGATATTTTCAACATCTGAAACCCGATGCTAATCTTACCGAAACGGGTCAAACCTTGACCTGGAAAATCAACAGTCAGTGCGTTTTGGGATTATTGTTATAGTCCACCATATGGTTCCTCGTCCATCGTCCATCGTCAATCGTCCATCGTCCATAGGGTCCATAAGGTCCATAAGGTCCATAGGGTCCCTCGTCCATCGTCCTTCGTCCCTCGTCCCTCGTCCATCGTCCCTCGTCCCTCGTCCCTCGTCCCTCGTCCATCGTCCATCGTCAATCGTCCATGCCATTTCCCAGTTTTACTGACGCCTTACAAAGCTTTTCATATAAATGCTCCGTTCTCAGATGTTTCGTTTGCAAAAATCCAGCGTTGGGTTATAGTGATTGTTGACAAATAATAACAAAAGGATTTGAAATGCCGGTCATTTTTCGCTTCAAAGGATTTGAGATACGATTCTGGTATCGCTTTGAGGAAAAGCGCAGGCATGTCCACGCCTTGAACGACGATGCGAATGTGAAAATCTGGCTTGAGCCGGAAATTGAAATCGCCTCGATCAAGGGAAACATAAACGAATCCATGCTCAAGGAAATATTGCGGGAGGTGAAACGAAATGAACAGCTTTGCAACGATGCTTGGAACCGCTATCTCGGAAAATAAAACCTGCTTCCTCGGCTCCACCGCCGAGGGGATCGCGATTCTTATTCATGGAAAAGAGTATTTCCTGCGTTATACCGATTTTCCATGGTTTGAATACTCCAACGCCATTGAGCTTCGCGACGTCGCCGCGGATCGCTGGGGCGTCTATTGGAATTCGCTGGACATCGATCTGTCCATCGAATCCATCGAACACCCTGAACGTTTCCCTGAAAAAATTTCCGTCGAGGGGTGGCTGAAAGCCCGGAGCCGCAATGCGGCGAAGACGTTGGGAAGCATCCGTACCAGCCGTAAGGCGGTCGCGAGCCGCGCCAACGGATTGAAAGGCGGCCGCCCCAAAAAGGATAAGCAGCAAGGGTGCAGTTTCCAAAAGTAGGTAGAGGCTATCCAGAAAGGGTTCAGGGGTCAGGCTTATAAGGTGGCGTAACCGGCCCGGTTGCGATGGGTGCAGTTCCCAAAAGATAGGTAGAGGCTATCCAGAAAGGGTTCAGGGGTCAGGCTTATAATGTGGCGTAACCGGCCCGGTTGCGATTTCTGTTAGTACTCCCACGCCCGAACAGTCTCAGGTGCCCGGGGCAGAGACTACCTACTTTTGGGAACTGCACCCGTTGCGATTTCTGTTAGTACTCCCACGCCCGAACGGTCTCAGGTGCCCGGGGCAGCGACTACCTACTTGGGAACTGCACCCAGCAGCAACCATCCGTTCTGGCATAAATTTACGCGCCCGCGCTTCCGGTCACCCACTGGAGGGCGCGGGTGGATGCGGTAGGCTTCGTGGAGTATAAAGTGTCAAAATTATTTTTTTCTCTGCATTTTTGACAATCCAACCCTACCATAGATTTAAGGCATATTTTTTCTCTTTTTTGAGTCGAAAAACAGCAGTTTTTTCTCTGTTTTGCTGATTTTCCCCGGGAAATTGCCGAGAACCCAAAAACAAAATATGACCACCCAACCCTGCATTTGAGGGTCGAAACGTGATGGTTTCTATGATATTTGATACTCGCCAGGAGTGATGAGTCCGCAATATTTCGCTCTATCCGCGGCCTGGCTGATTTATATTCTCATAGGACTATAACATAAAACCTAAGCCGCCCTTTTTACCCTGCGATACGACTTCAAAAGACCGTCCAGCCGGGAGAATTCGGTGACTTCGCCATCATCGTCCTGGGGTCGGGGAATGATCATTTTTCCGCCAAGACCTGAGTGCGGTCGCTCATGGTTATAGTATTCAAGGAACTCCTTGACCACATATCGCAACTGGGCTTCACTGGTCAAGATCAGGTGATCGAGGCATTCGCTTTTTTTGGTCTTGATGAACGACTCAATATGCCCGTTATATTCGTGGTGTTTGACTTTCGCCGCTTCAAAAGCCTGACAGTTGAAAAGCAATAATCCGATGAAACGGGCATTCTCATCCTCTTTCGGAATGCTTTCACAAACCAGCATCCCGTTGCGGAAAACCTGGACCATAAAGTCAGCTTTGAAAAATTTTCTCAGTTGGAACTCACTTTATGCGAGCCACAGAATTTCAGCAAAACTCTTTCTCTATTTTATGACTGAAATTGGCCTCTTTTTCTCTGTTTTGCTGATTTTCCCCTGAATATCTTAAGGTCAGCAAAACCAATAAAAATCATACAAGAACACTCTGACCCCCCGTCCAGGACTCAAAATCGCTTTTCTCAGGTCTGCCGGAAAGTGTCAAAATCGAATAAGAAAGACATACCGGGGGCAAAAAGCCGGGATAGGCAGAGCCATCTCCTTGGCGCCTGGCCGGAGATTGTATAGGCTGCTGATTGCGGCTTGGATCAGTTGATACTCGCTTGACGGGAAGAACCCGCAATATTTCGCTCTATCCGCGGCCAGGCTGATTTATATTCTCAGGGGACTATAACATAAAACCTACGCCGCCCTTTTTACCCTGCGATACGACTTCAAAAGACCGTGTTGGATATCCCGTGATCCTCCATGATTTATGTTATAGTCCAGGAATGTTTCAGGAGCACAAGTGCTCCAATGTGTGTTTTTTTTCGGCGGATCACGCCATTGCAGGAGCCGATTCGAACGTATGGATTCTCTGCAATTCCTGCCGGAGACTTTCCCTTGCGGCGGCCAAATCGTAACTTTGCTGGAGATTCATCCAGAAATCCGGCGTAGTTCCGAAGAAACGCCCCAGCCGGAGCGCGGTATCGGCCGTAATACTACGCCGTCCATGAACGATTTCATGGATCCGGTGGCACGGAACACGCAGTTCCATCGCCAGTTTGTTCTGGCTCAAATTCATCGGTTTGAGAAATTCTTCAACGAGAATTTCCCCCGGATGAGGATTGATGATTTTTTCGGTGCTCATAAGCAACCTCCTATGGTTAATGATAATCCACAATTTCCACGTTCCGCGCCCCTTCGGACGTCCAAACGAAACAAATCCGATATTGCTCGTTGATTCGGATCGAATGCTGTCCGTCGCGGTTTCCGGTTAACGGTTCCAACCGATTTCCCGGAGGCACCCGCAGATCATCCAGCATCCGAGCCGCATCGATCATGCGAAGTTTCCGCATTGCAACATTAGCGAATGCTGTAAATGGAAGGTTTTTTCTTCCATCGCTTTTCCAGAACGCTTCTGCATCGCGGTCTTTGAAATTTTGAATCATTGGTTTCCCTTTGCATTTATTTGTTTTACCTATAAGATATAACCATATTGGTCAAACTCAAGCTGTTTTCAAGAAATATTGAAAAAATTTATCCTGGAGCATAAAGTGTCAAAATTATTTTTTTCTCTGCATTTTTGACAATCCAATCC
>JAQVUB010000214.1 GCA_028699735.1 Lentisphaeria bacterium
TCATCGGCTTTTGAACAAACAGGGGAATCCCCTTCTCAATGGCAATAAATTCCATGCCGTCATGCGCACCGGGATGTACACAAAAATGCAAAGCATCCAGCTTTTCGCGATCCAGCATCTCACGGTAATCCGCATACGGGACTGCACCAAAACGCTCCGCTGTCTTCTTACGACGGTCTTCGAGAAGATCACAACAGGCCACAATCTGAGCCTTGTCACCCATCTTCTCATAATGACCAAAATGATACTGCGCAATCCCGCCACAACCAATGAAACCAACACGTACCTTGTCCATCACAAGTCCTTTTCGCTGATAAGTGAAATAAAAAAACGACACCGCCTATAGTATAACACAACTGCAGAAAAATAAAAATCTTCAGCACACACAGACTACAGTTTTTTAACCGTTTTTTAACAACGATAAACCCGAAACCACACGAAAAAAAATAATCAGCCTGATTTGACAAGTAACTGTAATACATCTATACTATATAGCAGAACAGTTATGAAACAGCGGAGGGTCTATGATCACGGACTTGTTAAATACTAAAAAGTATGAAGTCATCGCGAATCGCATTGAGCGCATGATTATTGATTCCGGGATGAGGCCCGGCGCTCGCATTTTGTCGGTACGGAAGCTTATTCGTCATTTTGATGCCGCTCCTGCAACGATCTGCAATGCTCTGGATCTGCTTCGCGAACGTGGTGTCATTGTGAGTATCCCCCAAAAAGGCTATTTCGTTCACCAATTGCCTGTGGGCAAAACGGCTGCAAAGAACAAACTACACGGGAACGACATTGCCGAATATCTTGAAAGCGCTTTACCACTGGAGCCATTTTTCCTTCCGTCCCGTAAAGTCCTCTCCTTCAATCTTCGTGAATATGCCTCGACTCCGCGAAAGACAATGTGGGATGACATCATCCGGGCTTTCCGGAAACAGCACAGCCGAATCGAGATTGAGGTACACAGCGATGTGGAGGAGTCTTCCCCTTGTGATCTGATTTTGTATTCTGACAACCGCCTGTTGAACGAAATGCCGGATGTTCCTGAAATACGCGCCATTCTGGAGGACGGCAGAAAAGCGGAGGATTATTTTCCCATTGCCCGCGCCAGTTTAGAGGGAAATCAGCGTGCGTCCTGTCCATTTGCCATCAGCCAGGCCTGGCGAATTTTTAACCGGCGCCTGATGGAAACCCATTGTCCCGGTTTAAATGAAGAAGATTACAAACACCTGATCACCACTGTGAAGAACCGTTTCGATTTCCAGTCAGCGGATTTTCCGCCGATGGGGACTTTTGTCCAGTTGTTTCTGCTCAACATGGTGGAGGAGGGGCTGGTCAAAAGCATGTCTCAGAAACCTTCCTTTGATACTGCCGGAGTGCAGCACATCCTGGAATTCAACCGTTGCATGATTGACAAAATCCGGAAAAAACACGAGGATGCTCAGAGTCTTTCTATTTTTCGTCTCTGGGATTCCTTGATGAATGACCGACTAATGTCGCTGGACTCTTTTTCCTATGTCTTGCGCCTCCTTCCTGAAAACCGCATGGGTGATTTTATCGTGCGGCCTTCTCCAGCCTCCGGCAACGGTTTAGCGGTAACCCGGATTCAGATGCTGGGGGTGACACCGAACTCGGCAAATGCAGGAGAGGCAGCGGAATTTATTCGTTTCGCCTGCTGTCCGGAAGGGCAGCGTATCGTGGCAGAATCCCGGTGCAATATTCCGGCTCTCCGCAGCGGTGCGGAGAGTGACGCGTTCTTAAGCAACGTTCCGGAGGGTGTCGGGGCGGACTTGCTGAAGCATCTTAACCAGCCCTGTTCACTGTTGAATGAACTCCCCTTTTCCAGTGACTTCTATTTTGCCAGTCTGAACCGTGTCCTTTCCGAATTCTATTTCCGGAAGATTGACACCGAAACTGCCATCCGGAGGCTGAACCGCATCCGGCTGCATTAAGCCCGTAATCCTTCAGATGAACCTGGTTTTACAACGAAAAAACACGAAACGCCCCGAAAAAAATTCATGGGATGAACAACGCATTCTCGCCGTCAAAGCAAATTCCCATAAAAAATTTTCGGGTCGTTTCGTGCGTTTCGTTGTTCAAAAAGAATTCCTCTGTGACCCAGTTTCACTGCCCCTTACTTGAAAGACACCTATGCTCAACCTTTGGAAACTGACCATTGCTGACGAGGTTTTCTGCACTTTTGAAAAGCGGACAGCAAGACGCCCTTTCAAAATTTTGTTTGAAGACGTACCCTGCCAGCGGCAAAAAACACTGGAGAATTATCACTTCTCGATCATCGAGGCCCGGCAGAATGCAAAATCGCTCCGCCTGCGAATCAAAGTCGATGAATTTTTTGCTATGGATATGGAATTCAAGGAAAACCCCGACGGATTTTCCTTGAGCCTGCTGCCGGAAACCCTGGTGGAATACTGCCCGAATCAATTTCGTATTCTAGAACTAGATTTGCTGCCGGGTTTTTTGAGTGCGAAAAAAGGAAGTGGCGGATATTTTCTGCTGCCGAATTTTTGCGGTTCTCTGATGCATTTCACGGATGACAAAGCCGGCGAGCTACGGGACATGGTCTATGGTGATCAGAAGGAAAATGAACACTACGTGACCATGCCAATATGCGGATTGAATGAACAGAATGGAGGATGGCTTTGTATTTTCACCGATGGCCGCTATGATGCCCGCATCGTTACTTCTGCAACCCGGGAAGAATGCCAACTCTCTCCTGCATTCATCCTCCGTCACAACAAAGCCTCAGCAGTCATCACTGAGCATAGAGAAGTCCAGTTCATCCGCCTGAACGGCAATGCCGACTATAATGCAATGGCACGCCGCTATCGGCAGCATCTGCTGCAGGAACGAAACTGGCTGCCACTGGCAAAACGTTTGCCCGGCAACCCGGTTCTTGATTACACAGCACGAAGTTATCACTGTAAAATTTTTCACGGGATGAAATTCAACCGTACTTATGATGGTTACGATCCGCTTACGGTCACCACCACGTTTGACGAAGCGGCCCGCATCGCCGAAGGAATGAAGAACGACGGCATCGACCGCTGTACATTCTTCCTGGTGGGATGGAATCCCGGAGGTCACGACGGGCAATGGCCAACCCGCTTTCCGATCGAGGAAAAAGCAGGAGGTCTCGATGGCTTTCTGCGCCTGAAGCAGAAACTCACGTCACTGGGATATCGCCTGAGCCTTCATGACAATCATGCGGATTCCTACCGCAGCTCGGAATTTTTTGCTTTGTGCGATCATCTGACGGATTCAGATGGAGAGATCATCGGCGGCAGTCAATGGGGTGGTGGAGCGACCTACCGCATCTGCATGAAAACCGCTCCCTCTGCAAAATCGATTCTTGACATGAAACGCCTGAAAGAACTGGGCATTGACGGAATTTATTATCTGGACAACATGCCCTCCCCGATTTTCACTTGTCACGACCCGCGACATCCTTGTTCCCGCCGCGAATATGTCATGGGAGTGCGGCGCCTGATGCGCACGGCTGCGGACATCGCCGGCTGCAGTGCCGCGGAAGGATATCAGGATTATGCACTCGACGATGTGGACATGCCATGGAAGGTTCACCCCCCGGTACCCGAAATGGTACCGTACTTCAGCCGGGTACCCATGATCGACAGGCTGGTGCCCTTTTTCCAGGTCGCATATCACGGCATCCGGCTCTATCACTGCGAATACGGATACGCATACCCGGACAACATTGCCGGCGCCGAACTCGAATTGGCCCTCGGAGCACTGCCGATGAATGAAGTACAGGAACGCCCACAATGGTATATACCTTCCTGGCATGACTGCAGAAAACAGATGCAAAGGCATCATCAGCTTGTCAATGTGCTGCATGACGACAGGCAGTCGGTCTTTATCGAATCCATCCAGCTGGACGACAAAAAAATCTTTACGCAATATGCCGACGGAATCCATTTTGAGTTCCTTTTTCATAAAAACCAAGAGGCACACACATGAACTGGAAAAAAACAGCGATCATCGTTATGGGAATGGCCATACACTTGATGCAGGCAGAACCACTCGAAACACCCCGCCTTCGCATCCCGCTGATGAAAAAGGCGCCGCAGGTCGATGGAAAGATCCATCTGGAAGAGTGGCAGGGTGCCGCACGTATGGAACGCTTTGTCCTGCGCGGAACAAAAGCCTTCCCCGGCGAGGCATCGTTTTTTGTCGGCAGCGACGGAAAAAAGCTGTACTTTGCAGTACGCAGCCAGACACCTCCGGGTGGCATACGCCAGCGGGCTATGCCGCGGCCAGGCAATAACATGGCAGTTACCGCCGATGACAATGTTGAAATCGTCATCATCCCGGATCTGCAGGCTAAAAACCTGAAAATTCTTCACAGCATCATTAACAACAGGGGGACCCTCTATTGTCAGGGAAATACAGGAGGCAACCCCGAACCCTGGCGTGGCAACTGGGAAGTCAAGGGAACGGAGCACGACGATATCTGGGATTTTGAAGCGGCTCTGCCACTCTCCGATCTGGGTTGGGAAGCGGGAGCAATGCCAAAGGAAAGCGGCCTTCGCATCTGCCGCACCTGGACTCAGCTTGCTGACGGCAATTCAATCCAGACCTCCTGGGAATCGGCCAAAGCGGTATTTGCCAGCCGTGATTTCCTGCCGGTGATTTCCTGGGATGAGGAAGCCCCGGTGGTGCAGCACCTCCAGCTGAAAAACGCAATTTCTAGTGGTTATGATATCCGCATGTCGATCCGTAATCCGGGTAAAAGCTCCATCCGGGTAAAAGCAGCAATCCAGGTCAAACCAATGAATTCGCAGCCTGGAGAACAAAAGCGCGACCTGACCCTTCAGCCGGGAGAGACGGTCATCGTTGATTGTCAAGGTACTGCCCTGAACAATGAATCCCTTGCAACAACCCTGAAGGTAAGTTCACCGGATGGTCAAAAAGTCTATTACTCCCGGTATTTCGTCTGGGAAGTCGAAGCCGATGATCCGATTTTCAGCTCTGGCAATGAAGCTGATTCCGATCGTCTTGCGGTAAATTTCGCGTATTATCCCTCCTCGAATGCAATGTTATTGCAGGTCAACACCGGCTCACTCCAGAACAAAAAGGCAGTGCAAAAGGTTTCGGCGATCCTGAAGGATCATTCCGGTACCCGCCTGGCATCTACTGTCATTCCACTGTTTCGGGAAGATCTTTATGAAATGGTCTGGAACATTCCCGACCTGAAAGCCCACAGCAGAACCACCAAACAAAATGAATACTCCCTTGAATTCGATATGGACGGAATGCCAAACGGAAAAATCATCCGTAAATTTGTCCGCAACATACTGGAATGGGAAGGCAACTCGATCGGCAAATC
>JAQVUB010000215.1 GCA_028699735.1 Lentisphaeria bacterium
CCCTGCCCCCTGCCCCCTGCCCCCTGCACCCTGCACCCTGTACTCTAAGAAAGGATAAAGCAACATGAAACTTACCGGCAAAGTCATCCGCTATGGCGATAATGTCGATACCGACGTCATCATCCCGGCACGCTATCTGAATACCTCGGATCCCAAAGAGCTGGCCTCGCACTGCATGGAAGACCTCGACAAGACCTTTGTCAAACGCGTGCAGAAAGGCGATATCATGGTCGGCGGACAAAATTTTGGCTGCGGCTCCTCCCGCGAGCATGCTCCGATCGCCATCAAGGAATCCGGTATCGCCTGCGTCGTCGCTAAAAGCTTCGCACGCATTTTTTACCGCAATTCCATCAATACCGGGTTGCCCATTGTGGAATTTGACGGAGAAATCGAAGAAGGCGACCTGCTCGAAATCGATTTCGAAAAGGGGATTTTGAAGAATCTGACGCGGCAGTCGGAAGGCAGCTTTCCACCGTTTCCGGCCTTTCTTCAGAAGATTATTCACGCAGGCGGTTTATTTAAAGCGATGGAGGAACTGGTATGAGTTTTCAGCTGGCAGTAATCGAGGGTGACGGGATTGGTCCGGAGATCGTACAGGCATCTCTGCAGGTATTGGAGAAGGTCGCCCCAGGGCGTTTCCAGTACAAGCCGGTTTTGGCCGGCGGGCGTTCGATTGATCAGCATGGGGTTCCTCTGACCGATGCGGCTCTGACCACCTGCAAAAACAGCGACAGCGTGCTGCTGGGCGCCGTCGGCGGACCAAAATGGGATACTTTGCCCGGGCATCTGCGCCCGGAACGGGCCTTGCTGGGTATCCGCAAAGAACTCGGCTTGTTTGCCAATATCCGTCCGGCCAAGCTTTATCAAGTGCTGAAAGACGCCTGTCCCCTGCACCGCGAAACCGCCGAAAAGGGCTTCGACATGGTGATCATCCGCGAACTCACCGGCGGAATCTACTACGGCGAACGCGGACGAAAAACCGACTCTGACGGCAATACCATCGCCTTCGATACAGAGATTTACAATCAGACGGAGATTGACCGTATTGCCCGCGTTGCTTTTGACCTGGCGCGCAAACGCACCAAGAAAGTCTGCAGCGTTGACAAAGCGAATGTGCTCGAGAGTTCACGGCTCTGGCGTGAACGGGTTCATCAAATCGCCAAAGAATATCCGGACGTTGCCGTGTCGGACATGCTGGTTGACAATGCCGCGATGCAGCTGGTGCGCAATCCAGCCCAGTTTGACGTTATTGTCACTGCCAATATGTTCGGGGATATTCTTTCCGATGAAGCCTCTCAGCTGACCGGTTCGATTGGTATGCTGCCTTCGGCTTCATTGGGTGAGACTCGTTGCGGCATGTATGAACCCATCCATGGTTCCGCACCTGATATCGCTGGCAAAAATGTCGCTAACCCGCTGGCTACTATACTGTCGATTGCCATGATGCTGCGACTTTCATTCGACATGGGTAGCAAGGCTGATCAAATCGAAAAAGCCGTCGAGAAAACCCTGCTGAAAGGATGCCGCACCCGCGATATCCTCGATAATAACAGCAAACCCCTCAGCACCACCGAAATGACCGCCGAAGTCATCAGCGCCTTGGCCTGACGAATCCTTGTTAACAACGAAAAAACACGAACAGACACGAAAAATCTTCGTGTTTTTCGTGTTTTTCGTTGTCAAAAAGCTTGCGGGATGGGGTCAATATGTATCTGGAAGGTTTTACTGGCATGGATGCCAGAAGCCAATTCGTGAACGTTGATCTTCCAATTGCCGGAGCGGTCATTGGGCGCCAGATCGAGGGTCAGGTTTAATTTGCCGCCCTCGGCCGCATACCATCCGCAAAGCTCCGCCGCTTCACCAGCGGGATCGGTGATATCCACTCGCAAAGGAACGATCGCATCCACCGGGATATTGCCCTCCGACAAAACCGCAATTTGAAATTTCACGGTATGGGAGCTGCGGGTGATTTCCGGTGCTGTCACCTTGACTGCAGCAATCGGTTTTCGGGTGATCAGGAAGAGTCTTCCTTCGCCGGGGCTGAAATCCGCATCGATGTGCAGCATGCCATCTTGTTTGCGGGCGGGCACCTGTTTTCCCAGCAGCAGGTCGTAGACGGTTCCCTCCGGGCGGCGCAGGCTAAGTTTTGCCTTCAGGGGCAGTCCTTTTTCCATGACTTTGCCGTACTGTCCGACATATTTGCCAAAGGTACGCCGGTCATTGAAGGCGAAGAGATAATCGCTGCTGCCGAAGCTGCGCACCCGGACAATGGCCTCTTCGCTGTCGGTTTCGGCATAGGGCAGGAAAGCGGTGCCGAGTTCCTGACGCAACTGGCGAGCCAGGCGGATGGATTCCTCCTTGTCTGTATTTTGCTGTCGGGGCAACAGGATATCCGGCAGCAGGGCAGGTGTCAGCAGTTCATCGGCGACGATGATGCCGCCCTTAGTCTGCCAGGCACGGATCAGGCCGACCAGAGTTTCGGTCAAAACAGGACATACTGGCAATGCCAGGATCTGATACTGTTCGAGGCCGTCGCGGAGGATCGTTTCTTCGTAAAGGATTTCCGATTGCAGATGCGCCCGAGTCAGTACAGCGTGCATTCTTCCGGTCGGGGCTCTCATGGTTCCGGAGCTAGGCTGGGCGCCATACATCTGGGAAGTGAAGCTTTCCAGCATAGCGACTTGTGCCGGACGATCGGGAATACGCTTCAGCGTTGCTCCCAGTGGCTTGATCACCTTGTGAATCAGGCTGGCAAGGCGGGGGGCAGTCTCCGGATTGGTAAAATCATAGCCGCCGGATTTGCCTTTGTCCCACAAGGAGCCCGAACCGTGGTATTGAATGGCCTGCACCGGACGCGATATCTTCTGCCAGAAAGCAATTTCAAGCAGATCCGGCGGCAGGGTGATGAATTTCGCTTCCGGCAGCTTTTTTTCCCAGTCGCTCCATTTGCTCTGATCTTCGGGCAAGGGGCCGGTCGTTGCACTGCGGTAACAGAATAGTTGTGTCATTTTGGAGGCTTGCTGCCAGACAGGGCCTCCTTTCAGCATGGCAAACACCTCGTCTGTAGCCAGTCCCATAACGAGTGGATCCGGGTAAACGTAGGTCCAGTGCCCGATCAGGTCAACTCCGCCACCGCTGCCCCACTTGGCCGGGCAGCGCACAACCGGATCCCAATAGACTTTGATCTGCCCGCCGGAACTTTGTATACCTTCGCGAGCCCGGGTGATAAACCCGGGATAGCCATCGCCACCGCCCCAGAACCAGCGATAGAAAGTCAGGACGGGGTCTGAATCCGGGATGACCCGGTCAGCGGGAAAATCCTTGATGCGGGTATAATTCACACCGTTTTTGAGGGAGACTGCCGCCGGAATTTCGAAGCCCGAAGCGGCTTTGAAGGCGGCCTGTGCCTCAGGTCGAAAGGAGATCTGGTTGCTGTCACGGAATTCCGAATCAACGATAACCATATCGAGTGCCGGGAACATGCCGACATTATTGGCCAGGCTGCGTGCGGCGTCATAAGCAAACTGCTGGATGCGTGGCAACGAGAAATCGACTGCTTTGCTAGATTTGCCATCGCGCTCCTGGCAGAGGAAAGCGTTCCGGGCTTGTTCATAGGCTTTCTGGGATTTGAAATAATTGCCTGGGGAAAGTTTTCCCATGATCCGCACTCCTTGCCGAAGAGCTTCATTGAGGCTTTCCCGTGTTTGGCCCATTCTGGGACTGAAGCCGGCGGGTTTTCCATCTTTCCAAGCAACATGATCCAAATGATCCATCCAGGTCATGCTGTGGGTAAAGCCGACTTCCTTCATTTTTGCAGAGCTGGCATTGCCCCACAAGATAACCGGCATGAATTCCGGACGGCGGTTGCAGATAAAATATTGGAATTCCGCCTGATTTTGCTCGCGGCCTGTGCTGTTCTGGCCTGAAATACGGACCTTGAACCGGTAGGTGCCGGCTTTGCCTCGGCAGGGCAACGGCTGCAAGATTTGTTTCTGCCCACCTGGGAGAAGTGTCTCTAACTCGACTGGATGATGTTCCAAGCCGTTATGCACATCTATAACGAGCTTGCTGAACGGCTCACTGGCCAGATTTTTGACAGTGATGGTAAGCTGCTGATTTTGTTCCATGCGGTTAAAGGCATTCCGCTGAAACGGATGCGTAATCTGGACTTCAATCAGCGGCAAGTATTCCGGCAGTCCTTTCAGGATGCGCACTTCACCCACGGGTTCCGATATGCGCGGCAGCGGTTGAGTTCCCAACAACCGATCGGGCTTGCAACAAAAGATCGCCAGAAGCAATGCCAGTTGCGGAAATTTATAACCGGGACTCACCCATGGTATCATCGGTCTCTCCTTGCTTCGCTTGTGATTTAAAAAGTGGCGCAACTCAGTAAAGCCGACCTTATTGCATGCGGATTTTACCGAAGAAGGCTCCTCTGTCAAAGCAACAACCCTTTTACAATTTCGTGCCTTTTTGCGTTTTTTCGTTGTTAAAAAAAGTCAGCGCCAGGGTTATTTGAGGATTTGCAATTCGACTGGTTTATAGATTCCGCCGGCACCGGTGACATTACCCACCCTTACAGTCAGCTGGTTGGATTCTCCCCATTTGAGGAAACTGCCCGCTTCGATATCAAAGGGGATATTCCAGCCGGAGGTGCCCAGGTCATGCTCTCCGGCAAAATGCCCATTGATCCAGACCCAGGCAGATTCGTCCACGGCAGCAAAATGCAAAACCGCTTCATTGAACGCAGCGGCTGGTTTCTGCGGGGCGGTAAACGTCGTCCGGTACCATGCCATCCCTTCATATTTGCCAACTTTATCCGGCAATGCCGTATTCCAACATTGACCGGTTTCAATAAGATCCCATGCAGAATCATCCAGGCCGGGAGAAAACCAGCATTCCAGATGCCCGATGCGTGCGGGGTCGGCCTGAAAACGCCATCCCTTCAGAGGCAGGGGCTGTTTTTGTAGAATTTCGATGGCGAAATCCCATTCAGGGCGTTTGCGCAAGGTCACATAATCCCGCTGAAAATTCCAAAAGGCAGAAGCCGCTTTTTTGCGTACTTCATTATCGGAATCCTCAACGGCTTTTCGCAGAACGGAAAGAATTTTGTCCGAGCGTGGCTGAAAATTCATCAATTCCTCGACGGCTGTCAAGCGGACCAGGGGACTCTCATCGCAAAGGAGCTCCTGCAGCAGCGGGATCGCGTCTGCACCAAGCACCAGACGCAGCTGCAGCGTCGCATTCCGGCGAATGACTAGATCCGGATCCTTGGCCAGCCGGACAATTTGTTTTTCGGCAGGCTGCCCCATGCTTATGATTTTCCTGGC
>JAQVUB010000003.1 GCA_028699735.1 Lentisphaeria bacterium
CCCGTCCGACCCGTCCGACCGAATCAATCTTCCTGCGTGCGTGTATAGGGGCAAGCCATTGCGCACATTTCAGCCGAACAGGGTCGAATGCGCAGGATCGGGTCGCGTTTCTCCATCGCTTCAGCCAGGCTCGCCGCTGTAATCACAGCAGGAGCTGGCACATTGGTTTTTGAACCGGTGAATTTATTGCCTTCATCACCATTCAGTCCAAAGCGCAAGGCCCAGTCACAGCGTTTCTGGTCGGTGTAGTGGAATTCCAGCTTCTGATCATCCACCGCAAGCACTGCTTTACCGGCAAAGGCATTCATCGTGCATTTGCTCAGGCAGCGTTCACAGCCCTCGCATTTGCTGCGCAGGCTCTGCAAATCCGCCAGTTGATCTTCGCTCAATTCTGCATCCGTAACAATCGCCACAAAGCGGACATTCGTTCCAAATTCCGGATGATTGACAAAGCCGCCCTTGGTCAATGTCCCCAACCCGGCACAGACTGCACTGACCCGGTTGGCAAACAGGTTCGGCACATCTCCACGCGGATTGGATACCTTCGATCCGCTATTTTCCAGGTCACTGAGAACAATGCCTTTGTAGCCCCAGGCATTCAGGCGACGCAGCAATTGCAGAGCGGAACGGTTCAACAGATGATGACTCTCGTACTGGGCAAAGCTGTAAGGGCCAATCGCCTCCGCCGGACGCCGTCCCATACATTCACTGCTCTCTGCAGGTGTACGAATCCCCAGAACAATCACACTCTTCGCAGCCTTGAGATGATCGCCGGGAACATGCAAGACCCGTTTAAACTCGTCGACTTCAACCGCAGAGCCCAACCAGAGACGCCCAGTCTCACGAACATTCAGAATGCTCTGACCCTCCAACGCGCCACGGATACTCTCCACCGCCTTCGCAATGCGTCCGGCACTGCTGACACCAACCAGATCCACTCCCTGCTCTCTGGCTACCCGACGCAGAGTATCGGTCAAATCCATTCGCGAAGTCAAGGCACACAAACTGGCCTGATTGTCGCTTTCCGGCAACTCGGCACTGGTCAGAGCAAAGCCGATGGGCACCCCGTCGATCTTGCCAAACATGTCTTTGGCAGCCTGCTCCATTCGCTCAAAACAGGATTTCAGCGGTTCCAGACGGGAGCTCCCGAGGAAATACGGAGCACCGCTGTAACCCAGCTTCTCCAGCTCAGACGCATAGTGGAAGACAACCTGATTCATGCTAAACGTAGCGGCAAACCCGAAATCCACCAGCTTGGCACCTGCCGCATCCGAATGCTGCTTCGGATTCTGGCTGCAAACCCAGATCACCGAACGGCCATCCGGAAGCATCGGCTTGAGATCACCATAACGTGCCTGCAAATCGGAAAGCTTCTGAATGACAACCCGCTCCGCCCCAGACGCAAAAGCAAAACTGAGCAAACGCTGCTGTACCCCGCGATCGGGATCCGGACGGTTCGCTACCGCATTCTTTTTGCGGATCGGAGCACTCGAATAACTCTTGTTCCAGCTCCGCTTGTCACGCGGAAGACAATATTTCAGGCAGCATCCCATCGTACCGCCACGCATACCAAGCTCCTTCAGCTTGTCAAGAATTACCGGTTCGTCAACCTTCTCAGGCAACTCGGCATCACAATCCAGACCAAAATGCTCCGACCAGGCACAGCGCCAGAGATTCTTATCCGCGAAACTGTAAGTATGCCCTTCGATCTCAAGACTGACCGTCCCTCTGACTTCTTTACTCATCGCAGCAGTCGCGCAATGCTGAATGCACTGACCGCAATGATCACAAAGCGTATTCCCCGGCAAAAGAGGATCCGCAATCAATGGCGCATCCGTGATGATCGAAACAAAACGATTCCGAGGCCCATACTCCGGAGACATCGCCAGACCACTGTAACCCATCTCCGTCAAACCCGCACAAACCGACGCATATATATGCGACATGTCCGGAGCAAAGGTCGACTGCAATCCCTTGTATTCACGATATCGCCAGATGTTGCTCGCCGTTATCGGTATCGCACGATACCCGCGATCCTCAAAAAAACATGCCATCCGATACGATATCACATCCAGCAAATTATTCATGTGATACTGAAACGAATAAGTCCCCTGCTCATGCGGAGAACCCTCCCCACCAATCTCAATCATCCCATCCGTATGATGTACCGCACACACTAATACCGATTTCCCCTCAGGCATTAACCCTAAAGGACTCATCAGTAACGGAGCTTTCGCCCAACGACCAATCGAACCGACACCTACTAAATCCGCACCATAACCAAAGGCAGCCTGCTTCGCCAACGATGTCAACATCTGACTCATCACAATTCTCCTTGTTAATATTCATTATTAATGAATGCCATTCCTTAATATTGAAATGACGAGAAATAAGATATTTCTTAAATTGTGCAATGCAAATGTGTTTTTGAAAATTATACGTGCGTGTCCCGTCCGTGTGTAATCTGTCAGTGAAGCTGAGTGCAGCGGTATTTTTTTACAACGAAAGACACTAACGACCCGAAAAAAATTCATGGGATGAACAACGAATTCCCCTAGTAAAAACCGTTTCCCATGAATTTTTTTCGGGTCGGTTCGTGCTTTTTGTTGTTAAAAAGAATTCCTCTGTTACCAAGTTTAACTGACGCATTACCGTCTGTGTCCCGTCCGTGTCCCGTCCGTGTTGGGCAAAAACTTCTCATGACAATATATTATGAGAAGTTTTAGCTGGAATTTAGATTTTCCGCTTGATCACACAAGTAAAGGAAGGAATTGTATTGATGTCATTGAAATTAGCGATTGCCGGATTTCGTCATGGGCATATTTTTTCTCTGGTTGCCGAAGCACGCAAGCTTGGCATTGAGATTGTTGCTGCTGTTGAAGAAGATGCTACCACCCGGGAGAGCCTGTCCGGTCATGAAAAAATCACCATCACCCATTCTTCCTTTGAGAAAATGCTGCATGAGGCAGAATTTGACATTCTGGGGGTTGGCGATTATTTTGCCCGGCGCGGCAGTCTTGCAATACAGGGCTTGCAAGCCGGAAAACATATCATTGTTGACAAGCCTTTGTGCACCTCGATCAGCGAATGCGACCAGATTGCCCGCCTGGCGGCAGAGAAAAAGCGTTCGGTCAGCTGCATGTTTGGCATGCGTTCCTCGCCAACCTTTCGGATGATGAAAAAAGCGATTGCCGAGGGAGCCATCGGCACGGTGCGCACTTTATGCATCACCGGACAACATCCGCTGATGCTTGGCACCCGGCCGGCATGGTATTTTGAAGAAGGCAAACATGGCGGCACCATCAATGATATCGGAATCCATGCCGTCGATCTCATCCCCTGGTTGACCGGACTGCAAATCAAAGAAGTTTGTGCCGCCCGCTGCTGGAATGCCAAAGCGGCACAAACCCCCTGGTTCAAAGATTGCGCACAGGTCATGCTGAAACTCAATAATGACGCAGGCGTCATCGCGGATTTCTCCTATCTCAGCCCGGACCGCTGCGGATTTGCCGTACGCCAGTACTGGCGCGTTACCGTCCATGGTGACAAAGGCGTCCTCGAATGCCAGAATCAAGACAACAACCTGATGTTCGCCAACAGCGATTCAAGCATGCCCGAAAGCATACCCTGCAATTCCGAATCCCAAGCCGATTCCTTCCTCGAACAGCTCATCCGTGAAATCGAAGGAAAAACCATCCCCGGACAACTGACCACCGATTACGTCCTCAAAACCTCAAGAAAAGCACTCGAAATCCAACAGGAAGCAAAACTTTTTTAAACACAAAAAAAACGAAATTTTCGTCCCTTTTTGTGCCTTTCGTTGTAAAAAAAGAACTCGGTCATGCACAAAAACGATCTTGACACCCCTTGTCTTCTGTTGGAGCGCAGTCTCTTCGATCGCAATTTGCTTTTGATGCGCGAACGTGCGGCCGTTGCCGGAAAGGCTTTGCGTCCGCATGCCAAGACCCACAAATGCAGTTCGATTGCACGGGAGCAGCTCTCCGCCGGCAACTGTGTCGGAATTTGTGCAGCCAAGGTATCCGAGGCGTATGCGCTGGCCAGAGCCGGCATTGAAAGTATTCTGATCACTTCGCCCGTGACCACCCCGGCAAAAATCGAGCTGCTTCTTGCCTGTGCAGCCATCTCCCGGGAATGCCTGGTCGTCGTTGACAACCTTGACAATGCCAGCCAGCTCAACGAAGCCGCCACTGGACTGCCAAACAGGCTGCCCATTTTGCTCGATCTCGATCCCGAAATGGGCCGCACCGGAATCCCTTTTGCCGAAGCTCCGGAATTTGCCCGACGCCTGACTGCCATGCACAACCTGTCTCTGCAGGGCATTCAATGTTATGCCGGACACTTGCAGCATCTTCGCAATGCCGAAGAGCGTCGCCGTGAAAGCCAGCGCCTGATGCAGAAAGCCGCACAAGTCTTCCGGCAATTGCAAAGCGAAGGCATTCCTTTGCACATTTTCACCGGCACCGGAACCGGTACAGCCTCCTTTGATCTCGAGATACCGGAACTGACCGATATCCAGGTCGGATCCTATTGCGTCATGGATGCCGAATATGCCGCCGTCGAAAATCCGGAATATCTGCAGTTCGAGCAGTTCTGTCCGGCTCTGACGCTGGCCACCACGGTCATCAGTAACAATCATGCGGATCACGTCACCGTCGATGCTGGGCTGAAGGCGCTCTATTTCACCCCGGATACCCCTCCTCGGGTTGTCCGGCAGGGATTGCCCCTGCCCGGCTGGCGCTACGAATGGTTCGGCGACGAACACGGCGCCCTCTTCTTCACCGGCGAAAAACCCGCCCTCGGACAGCGCTTCGAGCTCTGCCTGCCGCATTGCGACCCAACCATCAACCTGCATGACGAAATCCAGGTCATCAACCATGGAAAACTCGTCGACCGATGGCAAATCGACCTCAGAGGAAAAGTATTCTGAAATGCGCATTTGCACCCTGTTCTGCCTGCTTCTTACGCTGATCGCCAGACTCGATGCGCAGGACTCCCTGCCCGGGCGCATTGAAGCCCGTTTTCTTGATCATCAGCATCTGGCTCTGGTTTGCATCTATGATGACTTCCTGCAGCAACGCCTGCTCGAAATCCATGGCATCAAACTGAAAAATATTTCCCAGGATCCGCACAGAGAAGACTGGTCCAAACGATTTCACTACACTTTTGCGTTGGCCAAAGTCATCGAGCAATACCGCCCACTGATCAGCAAAACCCTGCAAAATTATGACCAATACTCGCTCTCCGGCAACCACATCACCTCCGGCGGGTACTGGCTGAACTCGACACGCCAGAGCCGGATACCGGACCGGATCACCGGGAAACCCTGGCCGACCTCCAATGCCGATGTCGCACACTTCGTCTTCCTGACTCTCGCAGAACCCCTGCAGCCCGGACAGGAATATCTTCTCTCCTTGCCAACCGGAAATCAGCTCACACTGAAATTCCAAGGTGACGATACCTTGTCCTACCTCTATAAATTCAACCAGCTCGGTTTTTCGCCACAAGCCTCCCGCAAATATGCTTATCTTGGCTGCTGGCAGGGCGATGCTGAAAAACTCGATATCAGCAAACATCTTAACAAACCATTCCATATCCGCAATGCTTCCGGAAATGAAATCGTCTTCAGCGGCACCGTCCTCGAACGCAAAAGAGAAGCGGTCAGAGAAAACAACAAGCTGAAATTCACCGGCGAGCAGGTCGCCGAACTCGATTTCTCAGAATTCAATCTGCCCGGAGAATATTACTTTCAGATTCCCGGCATAGGACGCAGCCGGAATTTCCGCATTTCCCCGGATTGCATCGGTGAGGCTTTTTACCTGCATTGCCGCGGCTTGTTTCATAAACGCTGCGGCATCAGCAAAGAAGAACCATTTACCTTCTGGAAATGCAAACCATGCCATAGGGAGACTTACCAGGGCAATTTTCCGCCGGATGTCACACATTACGGTAAAAATGGCAACAAGGAGCCCCGTCCCTGGGGATTCTTTGATCAGGCCGGAAATTCCATCACGGTCAATCATTTCACGCTGATCCGGATGAATGCAGCGGACCATCCGCAGCTTGTCCCAGGCTTATATGGCGGCTGGCATGATGCCGCTGACCATGACCGCAGACCAACCCATTTTGATGTCGTCAATGACCTCCTCGCCGCTTATCTGATGTTCCCGGAAAACTTCAGCGATGGCCAGCTCAATATTCCGGAAAGCGGCGATGGGATTCCGGACCTTCTCAACGAAGTGCTCTGGGGGATGAACATGTGGTTGCGCGCGCAGCAGTCCGATGGGGGGGTTGGCACCTGGATTGAATCAGTCAGCCATCCGAACCCTGAAGCCCACAACCCTGCCGAAGACCGGCAGCCATACTATTTGTCCCTGGCCACCCGTAACAGCACCCTCCAATATGCCGCCCATGCCGCCATGCTTGCACTCGCCCTGCAACAGGCCAAACAACCCAGACTGGCCAATACCTTCCAGAACTCCGCGCAAAAAGCCTTCGCCTTTGCCTTGAATCCCGCCAACCGTATCGACCGCGAGTACCGTTATCATGACAACAAAAAGAAGAGCATCACCATCCGGTACCGCGACGAACCGGATCTGGCTCGCGAATTCTATCTGAAGGCGGGTTTCAATCTGTTCCTGCTCACCGGAAACCACGATTTCCTCAATGATGTCGAGGATGACCAGGGTTCATTCGTTCCGGTCGTAAAGGCCTGCCGCTGGAAGTATTCTCCTGCTCTGTTTGTCGAACTGCTCCTCTATGGCGAAAAAAATATACGCCTCTATAAGCTGGCCGACTCGTATCACAAAACGGTTCTGGCTCTGGCAGATGAATATTTGCAGATGCTGGACGAAAATCATTCCTATCGCGTTCCTTGGTATGACGCAAACCACCCCTTCACCAGCCATATGAGCTGGGGTAACTGTCACCCCTTGCGGCGGGCACGCGCCTTTGTCCTGGCCTGGAGAGCAAGCGGTAAAACGCAATATCGCGCTGCGGCACTTCTGGCCAACGACTGGCATAATGGAGGCAATCCGCTCGGCATCAGCATGACCAGCGGGCTCGGACATACCTATCCGACCCATTTTCTTGATCTGCTCTCAAGCGTCGATGGCATCTCCGAATATGTTCCAGGCATCACGCCCTATCGGCATACCTTCGGCATCGCCTGGGACGACGTCAAATTCGTGCATGGACTCTTTCGAGATTCCCGCCTCGATCATGAATACCTCGGCTGCAGGCAATCCCTGCTGCCAAACAAGCTCAGCCAGGGAAAAAATCTCAACGAAACGCAAACCCGTGAGATTCTGAACAGCTTCTGGCCCATCTGGAGACGATACGTCAACCTCGAATCCTATAGCGTAGCCGCCAGCGAATATACCGTCAATGAAACCATCTCCCCGGCTGCTGCCGTCACTGGATGCCTCCTCCAACCCGGCTGGAAACCCTCACCGGAACTGCTCAGCCGCCGACCAGCCCCCGATGTCACTCTACTCCCCGGCTTCGCGCCATTGCCATAAAACATTTTTTAACCACGAAAAACACAAAAAATTCGTGTTTTTTCGTGTCTTTTAGTTGTTAAAAAATCCCCAAACCGTATTGGTCTGCTGCAAGCATAGCATCGAGCACCATTTCCGGAGTGATATTACCTGCTTCGTGGCAGATAGCCTGATCCGGGGCGCAGGCCATTTTTGCAGCCTTCATCAGGTCTTCACGAGTGGCCTTTGCCAGGCCAATATCTGCCAGAGTTACAGGCAGACCCACTTTTTTACAGAAGGCGTAGACGGTTTCGATTTCGTTGTGTGTGGCATCGGTCAGGTGCAGGCCGGTCAGCACCCCGTATGCCACTTTTTCGCCATGATAGAAGGCGTGTGTTTCCGGCAGAGCAGTCAGGCCATTGTGGATGGCATGAGCGCTGGCCAGCCCGGCGCTTTCAAAACCGATGCCGCTCAGCAGAATATTGGCTTCGATAATATGTTCCAGAGCCGGCGTGACAATTTGCTTTTCGCAGGCAAGCCGGGCAAGGTATCCGTAATTCAGCAAGGTCTCATAGCAGAGTTTGGCAATGCTCAGTCCGGCCAGCGTGCAATGCCCGCCGCATTCATTGACCGAATGCGTCTGCACGCATGAGCGCGCTTCAAACCACGTCGCCAGAGCATCCCCCATGCCAGATACCAGAAACCTTAGCGGAGCTGATGCGATGATCGATGAATCCACCAGTACAGCTGCAGGATTCGATTTCTGGTACAGCACCTGTTCAAACTGACCCGCTTTGCTGTAGACGACAGCGCAGCCGCTGCAAGGAGCATCCGTCGAGGCAATCGTCGGCATGACAATGACGGCGATTCCCATCCGGTCGGCAACGATTTTAGCCGTATCGATCGTTTTCCCGCCGCCCATGCCGATCAGGACATCGACTTTGATTTTTTCAGCCAGTTTCTGTACCCGGTTCAATTCCTCTTCGCAGCATTCGCCTTGAAAAAGCTCTACACCTATATCTCCTGTATCGTAACCAGCCAGAATATTCTTTTTCACCGAAGGCGAAGTCAGAATCAAGCCTTTCCGACCCAGACTACTGATCAGACCGGGCAACTCCTGCAAAACGCCCGATCCCTGAAGATACTTCCCCGGAAACACCGCTTTCGCAAACATAAATTTCTCCATTACAAAAATTTTCGTGCCTTTTCGTGTCTTTTCGTTGTTAAAAAATCTCCTCATTCCAGAACAACGTAAGTCGGCATACCGATGACCTGGAACTGTTTCAAGACGGCAGCTACGAACGGATCATTTCCATCATCAGCCTGGAAGGCCACCGGGACAAAATTTTCCAGTTCCGCTTTGACTTCGTCGGCCTGAAAGGTCGTTTTTTTCATTGCGGTGCAGCTTTTGCAGGTGACGCCCCAGAAGTAGAGCAAAACCGGTTTCTTTTGTGACTTTGCCAGTTCTGCGGCTGCGATCAGATCCGTTTCCCAGCCTGGCAGAGCTTCTGCGCTGCTTTGTCCCGACTGCAGACGGAACAAGGAGAAACTAAGGAACAGGTAATAGGCTGCAAAAATCAGAATCAGCACACCAAAGGCCTGTTTGACCCGTTCCATCCAGGCGCCGGGTTTCGGGATACGTGAGAGACCCGCTCCCAGCAGCGGCCAGGGCAATGCCATGCCGATTCCAAGCAGCAATGGCAGGAAGAGGCCGATGAAATTCCCTTTGGCATAGAGATCGGTTGCCAGCAGCAACACCCAGATCAGCACCGGAGCCACGCAGGCACCGGCCAGTACCGCCGAGATTGCCCCCAACAGCATGGCTGACACCCACGGCTTCCCAGAACGTCCTGCGCTGCCGCCGCGAAAGCGTGACAGATCCAGCAGAAAGACATCGAACATGGACAAGGCCAGAAAGACAAAAACAACGGCAATTGCCAGATTGAACCAGGGTGATGAATTGATCGCCCCAAAACGGCTCCCGGTTAATACCACGATCATGCCCAGAATTCCGTAGACCAGTGCCATTGACAAGCCATACAAACTTCCCAGCAGCAGCCCGCGACCCCGCCCTGCTTCATCTTTCCCTCTGACTCCAATAATGCTCAAATTGATTGGAATCATCGGCAGAACGCAGGGAGTCAGATTCAGCAGCAGGCCCATCGGAATGATCAGCAGCGCCGCCAGCAGCAGGCCAAAGCGGGCAAATACCAGCGCAAGAAAATTCTCGCCAGCCCTGGCCGCTTCTCCCCGACGACTCGTTTGCAAAAAATTGACAAAGTCATCCGTTGCCAGATAAGCGCTGGCCGATCCCAGCACCCGCAGATTTCCAGACAGTTCCTGCCAGCTTCGCAGGCGGGCATCTCCTTTTGCACCCGTGACTGGCGCCAGGCCTGTTTGATTCTGCTCGACCTTACCGCCATATTCGCTAAAGGAAAAGCTTTTCTGTTCTGGAAGGTAGCACATGCCCGAAACACAACCCTGATATGCCACCGTCACCAACAGCGGAAATTTCACTTTGCTGAGCCGGTAGGTGATTTGCCCGCTCTCAGGATAGATCATGCCCTCTTCGGCATCCTTCAGGACTGGCTGCAGGCCCCCTGTGCGCTCGGCCTTGACTTCCTCCGGCAACTCGAGCTGCAACTGTGCATCATAAAGGTATCCATCCGCAGGTATCCCCAACTGCAAAGTCAGAATTCCCGATCCATCACCACCATCGCTTAAACTGGCAGCAACCTCAAAAACTTCCGCCGCCCCAAGCACCCATACCCCTAGAAAAAAACTCCATGCCCATATTCTCATGCCGCTTCTCCTTCCCTATGATTGATCATTCTCCTCTAAACCCATCCGTCAAAGCAACAACCCATAAAAAAAATCGTGCCTTTTCGTTGTTTTAAAACAGGTTATAAGCACCCTTTCACTTGAAAAATGCAAATGCGCAGTCACTTTATAAAAAGTCTCAGGCTGTTGCCTTTATGCCGGTAAATATACTTCATGTTTGCCTGCCTGTCTCGTATTTTCTCGCAAAAAAAACAAGGAAAACCCTGCATGAAAACTTCTCTGTATTCGGTGTTATGTGCGGCAATTCTGATGTTCGCAGCCTGTGATTCCAAAAAAACGCAGACACCCGGCGCCCCTGCACGAACACAGGGGCAGCCGCTGATGGAACCCGAACTGGCTGAAATTTCACCAAACTATGAAATTGCCCGTTCCGGCGCACAAGTCGGAGCCTGGACAACCGACTATGAGGCCGCAATCAAACTCGCCGCCGAAAAAAAAGTGCCAGTTATTTTGAATTTCACCGGCTCGGACTGGTGCAAATACTGCAAACTCCTCATCCGGGATGTCTTCAACCAAAAAGACTGGCAGGACTGGGTCGCTGACAAATTCATCTTCGTCTACTTGGATTTCCCACGAAACCCGGAATTGCTCTCCGAGGATTTGCTCAAGCAAAACAGCGATCTGCGGGAAAAATTTGGCGTTGAGGCATTTCCGACCTTGCTTATACTCGAAGATGACGCTTCACTGCTGGGCATGGTGGAAATGCGCGATGACAACTCCGTGCTGACCGTCAAACGCAACTTGAAGTCCGTCATGCGCCGCCGCAAATCCGTCATTCAGCAAATGATTGGCAGTTTGCCGGAAGGAAAACGCGCCGAAATTCAGGCCGTTTACGACAAGATCAACCGTGATCAGCAGACCATGACCGAAATGGCCAAGAAGCATGAAGAGCAAATGAAAACCCTCGAGAAGGGATTGCGTGACATGAGTGAAAAGACGGAGCAGGCCATTCTCGAGCATATTCTCAGCCAGCGAACCCCCGAACAGCAACAGCATTATGCCGAAGCCAAAAAACAGATGGATGAACTGCGCCAGCAGCTCAATGACTGGCTCTCCAACAACCCCGAACAAAGCCAGCAAAATATGCTCCTCTACAAAAACTTCCAGAGACAGCTCCAGGAACAAAGCGATATCCTCGCCGATATCATCGACCCTGACTAATCCCTTCTTTTTACCACGAAACACACGAAAACACTTGGGGTGGACTGGCGCCCACAGCCCATAGCTATCAGCTATCAGCCATCAACCTGTCCATTAAAGTCAATCGTCCATCGTCCATCGTCCACGTCCATAAGGTCCATAAGGTCCATAGGGTCCATCAGGTCCATCGTCTATCGTCCTTCGTCCTTCGTCCATTAAATCTTCTTCAAAACAAGAAATGTAATGATAGTAACACAAAAACCTTCGCGTTTTTTGTGTTTTTTCGTTGTTAAAAAATCTCCATGCCCACCTTTGCGATATACACTTCCGGTTGCCGGCTCAACCAGGCCGATACTGCGTTGCTGGCCGATGCCCTGCAGACGCGTGGATATAAACCCCTTTCCTGGGGGAATGTCGCCGATTTACTGATTGTCAATTCCTGTGCTGTGACCGGTGTTGCCTCCCGCAAGAACCGTCAGGCCGTGCACGCCGCACGGCGTCTTGCGCCCGATGCCTTTATTGTGCTGATGGGTTGTGACGCCGTGGCGGAGACCTCCTCCTGGGCAGAAAACCCGGATGTCGATCTGGTTATTTCCAATCCCAAGCCCGATTCTTTTCCCGACCTGCTGCCCAGCCCCTTGCAACGCAATTCATCCCCGAAGCTGGTCAGAACAACCCCTTTGCCAGAGTCTTTTACCATTTCCGGCACCGGGCTTTATCCCGAGCGCACCCGTGCCAACCTGAAAATTCAGGAAGGCTGTGATTTCTATTGCAGTTATTGCATCGTACCGTATACCAGGGGCCCCGCTCGTTCCCGGCAGCTCAATGATATCCTCCGCGAAGCCGAAATCCTGCTCGAACGCGGCCATCTCGAACTTGTCCTGTCCGGAGTCAATATTGCCACTTATCAAAACAGCTCCTGTGATCTGCCAGCACTCATCGAGAGACTCCTCTGCCTCGGTGACCATTTCCGTATACGTCTCGGTTCCACCGAACCCGGACTCTGCCTCGACCGCCTCGTTGACATCATGGCCGCCTATCCCAAACGTATCTGCCGCTTTCTGCATTTGCCGGTGCAATATGGAGAAGACAGCATCCTGCGCCGCATGAAGCGGCATTACGACTGCCGCACCTATGAGCAGGCCGTCCTGCATGCCCACAAACGCATTCCCGGACTCTGCCTCGGATCCGATATCATCGTCGGCTTCCCCGGCGAAACGGAAGAAAACTTTCAGACTTGCCGAGCCTTTGTCGAACGCATTCCCTTTGGCCTTTTGCACGTATTTCCCTATTCTCCCCGACCCGGCACCCCCGCCGCCTCCATGACCGGACGCCCTTCCTCCGCCGATACCCGACGCCGAGCCGCGGATTTGCGTGACCTGGCTGCACAAAAATATGCCGCCTTTGCAGACAGCCAGCTTGGACAGACTCTGCCGGTGCTTCTGGAGACCAGCTCTCCATCCCCCCAGGGCTGGTCTGACAACTATCTCAAAGTCCGTATCAGCAGCAAGCTTCCCCTGCAGGCCAACACCATCGTATTCCCAACCATTACCGCCTGCAAAGCCAACCGCATCGTCCACGGCAGGATATAAGGGTGCAGGGTGCAGGGTGCAGGGTGCAGGGTGCAGGGTGCAGGGTGCAGGGTGCAGGGTGCAGGGTGCAGGGTGCAGGGTGCAGGGTGCAGGGTGCAGGGTGCAGGGTGCAGGTTTCTGTCCATTGTCCCTCGTCCATCGTCCGTGTCCATAAGGTCCATAAGGTCCATAAGGTCCATAGGGTCCCTCGTCCCTCGTCTTTCGTCCCTCGTCCATTGTCCATTTCAAAAAACAAAATCCCTGACTTGATACCTTGGGCAGAGAAACTATATTATGTGAACTTGCTGATCGGGGCGATTAGCTCAGTTGGTTAGAGCGTCACGTTTACACCGTGAATGTCGGGGGTTCGAGTCCCTCATCGCCCACCAGTACCTGTTTCAAAGCCGTCCATACCATCGGACGGCTTTTTTTTTCGTCTCTTTTTGTGTTTTTCGTTGTGAAAAAAAAGTTTAAAACTTAGCATGTAAGGCAGTGGAAAAAACGCCTTTATACTATATATTATAGAGTTGCCTTTTTCAGGCTCTTCACAGGCAGGCGGAATATCCGTCTTCTGCACCTCACGTTTATTGAAGGAAATATTCATGTCCAACCAAGATTCTCCGTCAGGAAACGGGCTTGCCCTGCTTCCTGAAGTCCCTGTGCAGGACACCGTAAACAATTCGGAATATAATGCCAATCAGATCACGGTGCTGGAAGGTTTGGAAGCAGTTCGCAAACGCCCCAGCATGTATATCGGGGACACCGGCGAAAGAGGTTTGCATCACCTCGTTTACGAAGTCGTCGACAACAGTATTGACGAAGCCATGGCAGGACATTGTAAGAATATTGCCGTTCAGATCGGTTTCGACAACAGTATCACGGTTACTGATGACGGTCGGGGCATCCCGGTTGATATGCATCAAACCGAAAAGAAGCCCGCCTGTGAAGTCGCATTAACCATGCTGCATGCCGGCGGCAAATTCGACCATAACGCGTACCGGGTTTCCGGCGGCCTGCACGGCGTCGGCGTTTCCTGTGTCAATGCCCTCTCTCAGTGGCTGGCTCTGACCATCCACCGCAATGGTTCAGAATATCAGATGCGCTTCGAACGCGGAAATACGGTCGAGCAGCTCGTTTGCAAAGGACCCAGCAGCATCCGCGGTACCATTGTCAAATTCATGCCCGACGCTGAAATCTTCACGGTTACCGAATTCAAATGGGACATTCTCGCCAACCGCCTCCGAGAACTGGCCTTTCTGAATGCCGGCATCCGTATCACCCTCTGTGACCAGCGTGGTGAGAATCCCCGTGAAGAGGTCTTCTGTTTTACTGGCGGCCTGCGGGAATTCGTCACCCACCTGAACAAGGTCAAGAATCCCCTGCATGAAGTTATCTATTTTAAAACCGTTCGCGATGATGTTGAGGCGGAAATCGCCATGCAGTATAATGATTCGTATGCGGAAACCATCTACAGTTACGCCAACGATATCAATACCATTGAGGGGGGGACGCATCTGACCGGTTTCCAGCAAGCCATTACCCGCTGCATTAACAACTACGCTAAAACCGTTCCCGCTTTCAAAAACGAAAGTGCGGTTTCCGGCAGCGATGTCCGCGAAGGACTGGCGGCCGTCATCAGCGTCAAAGTCAAAGACCCCCAGTTCGAGGGGCAAACCAAAACCAAACTGGGCAACGGTGAAGTCCGAGGCATCGTCGATTCGATCGTATACGCCACCCTGACCACCTATTTTGAAGAACATCCCAAGGATGCCAAGATGGTCATGGAAAAAGCCTACGGAGCCGCACGCGCCCGGGAGGCCGCCCGCAAAGCCCGCGAGGCCAGCCGGCGCAAAAGCCCGCTGGGCATCACTGCTCTGCCCGGTAAACTGTCAGACTGCTCTGAAAAAGACCCCGCCTTATCTGAACTCTACATCGTTGAGGGTGATTCGGCTGGCGGTTCAGCCAAACAGGGGCGCAACAGCCGTTTCCAGGCAATCATCCCCATTCGCGGCAAACTGATCAACGTGGAAAAAGCGCGCCTGGACAAGATGTTGAACAACAACGAAATCCGCACCCTGATCACGGCCATCGGCTGCGGCATCGGCACCGAAGAATTTGATGTATCCAAAGCCCGCTATCACCGCGTTGTTATCATGACCGATGCGGACGTCGACGGTTCGCATATCCGTACCCTGCTACTGACCTTCTTCTACCGCCAGATGAAACCCCTGCTCGAGGCCGGCTACATCTACATTGCCAAGCCCCCATTGTTCAAGGTAACCCGCCGTAAACATGAACAGTACGTCGAAAACGAAGATCAGCTCGATGGCATCCTGCTGCGCCTCGGCCTGCAGGACATCAGCCTGCGGCGGCCGGGACAGGAACCCTATCCACCGGATTTGATCACGGAAATCATTCAGAACATCCGGGAATTCCTGCGCCTGGCAAAAAACAACCTGCCACGCTATGGCATTTCTCCATCCGATTATTTTCAACAGCGCTTTACGCAGGGACGTTTTCCGGTTGCCCTGGTGGCAGTCCGCGAAATCGACGGTGCAATTTCTTCGCATTATGCCTTTGACAAGAGCGAAATCGAGCAGATTGTCCTGGATGCGGAAGCACGCCTGGCAGCGGAAAATGACAATCCCAAGAACGATAAGGAAGAGCAGTTGAATGCCGAAATCGAGGAGATTCCCGCTCCTCCAGTCGAACTCGATGAAAATGGCGATCCAATCATCAGCGAAGCCCCTCCAATGAATGCTGCCATTGACATTATCAATATCCCGGAAGCAAATGCCTTCATTGCGCTGGATGAAAAACTGCAGAAATTCGACCTCGACTGCCGTCACCTGTTCTCCGGGGAGACTCCCATTCTCGAAATGATCCACAAAGAGAAAGTCACTCCGGTCAATACGCTCGAAGCGATCTATGAGCAGGTTACCGGCAACGGACGGCAGGGACTCTATATCCAACGCTATAAAGGATTAGGTGAAATGAACCCTGATCAGCTTTGGGAGACAACCATGGACCCCGAACGGCGCAAAATGATCAAAGTCACCATGGCCGATGCGGTCGAGGCCGAACGCATGTTCGTCCTCCTGATGGGCGAACAAGTCAGTCCGCGCCGGGAATATATCGAGCGTTTCGCCGAATCCGTCAAAGACCTGGATATCTGAGTTTTCCAGAAACGATGTCAACCAGCAAACCCGTGGCTGGCCACAAACCAGCCAGGATAAATTGAAAGACAGATAATTCTTATGAGTGACGAAAACACCACCCTCCCGAACGATCCGGAAAACAGCGCTCTTTCCATTGGTAAAAACGACGTCCCCTATGCCATCGAAGACATCATGCATACTGCATACCTGCAGTATTCGGTCAGCGCCAACGTCGGACGCGCCATCCCGGATGTGCGCGATGGCATGAAACCGGGCAGCCGCCGCATCCTCTATGCCATGCGACAGCGCGGCTTCGGAAAAAGCGGCCCCTATACCAAATGCGCCAAAGTCGTCGGTGAAGTCATCGGTAATTACCACCCCCATGGCGACTCCGCCGTCTATGAAACGATGGTGCGTATGGCGCAGGACTTCTCCATGCGCTGTACCTTGATTGACGGGCAAGGCAACTTCGGCTCGATCGACGGGGATTCCGCGGCGGCATACCGCTATACCGAATGCCGCATGGAACGCCTCGCTGAAGAACTTCTCGCCGACCTGGAAAAAGATACGGTCGACATGCGCCCGACTTTCGATGAAAAGGATCTGGAACCCAGCGTTTTGCCGGCACGTTTTCCCAATCTGCTGGTCAATGGCGCCCAGGGCATCGGTGTTGGCATGGCTACCAATATCCCCACACACAACCTCGGCGAAGTCATCAATGCAACCATCGCCGTCATCGAAAATCCGCGAATCAGCATCCGGGAATTAATGCAATTCATACCCGGACCGGATTACCCGACCGGGGGAATCATCCAGGGTATGCGCTCCATTATCGCCCTCTACGAAACTGGACGCGGCTCCGTAAGACTGCGCGGAAAAGCCTCCATCGAAGAGAAAAATGGCAAGGAAAAAATCACCATCAGCGAAATTCCCTATGGCGTCAACAAAGAAAACATGGTGTTGAAAATCGCGGAGTTGGTCAATGAGGGCAAAATCGCCGGGATATCCGGTCTGGAGGACTTGTCCTCGTCGCGCGCCGGGATCAAGATTGAGATCGAGATTAAGCGTGGCTTCATCGGCAATGTCATTCTGAATCAGTTGTACGCAATGACTCCGCTGGAAAGCGTATGGGGCGCCCAGTTCCTGGTGGTTGACCGCAACCGCCCCCGGACGCTGAATCTGAAGCAGATACTCGAGGCCTACATCGATCACCGCGAGGAAGTCGTCACGCGGCGTTGTCGTTTTGAATTGCGCAAAGCGGAAGAGCGTGATCATATCGTCCAGGGCCTGTTGATTGCCCAGGCCAATATCACTGAAGTGGTCAAAATCATCCGTGAGGCTGCCAACCGTGAGGAAGCCTCCCAGCACCTGATGGCGCGCTTCCTGCTTTCCGAACGGCAGACCAAGGCCATCCTGGAAATGCGCTTGTATCAATTGACCAACCTGGCTGTTGATGAGCTGCAAAGCGAACATGATGCCTTGCTGCGGGAAATCGACCGCCTGAAGGATATCCTTTCCTCACGTCTGAAAATCATGGATGTGGTCAAAGCAGAATTGCTGGAAGTGCGCAACAAATACGCCGATCCCCGCCGCACGATGATCGTTCCCGGTGAACACGACATCGACCTGGAAGACCTGATCGCCCGTGATATCTGTGTCATTCCCATCTCGGCCACCGGTTATATCAAACGCGTCCCCGCCAACCTCTATGAAGCTCAGAACCGAGGCGGGAAAGGGGTTCGCGGCATGAAGACCAAAGAAGAGGATTATGTCGATCTGCTGCTGACCTGCTGCACACACGACATCATCCTGTTCTTTACCAACAAGGGACAAATGCGCTGGCTGAAAGCTTACGAGATTCCGGAAGGTGCCCGCGACAGTCAGGGCAAAGCACTGATCAATCTGCTCGATCTCTCCGAAGGCGAGCGCATCCGTGCGATGATCCCGGTCGCAAAAATCGATCAGCCGGATCGATACGTCATCATGGCCACCCGCAATGGGATTATCAAGAAAACTCCGCTGGCGGCCTTCAAGAATCTGCGCAAGAAAGGGATCATTGCCATCAATCTTGAAGAAGACAATGACCTGATTGATGCCAAACTCACCAACGGAAGCCAGGAAATCCTGCTCTCCGCCGCCAATGGAATGGCCTGCCGCTTCTGCGAAAGCGATATCCGCAGCACAGGCCGGAATTCGATTGGCGTACGAGGCATGCAGCTGCGAGACAAAACCGGAAAACTGGTCTCGGAACTGGTCGCCATGACCGTCGTCAATCCCGATGACGAACTCCTGGTCATCAGCGCCAAAGGCATGGGCAAACGAACCCCTATCGGCTCAGCAGGACCAATCCCCGTCAGCACAGTCGAGGATCCGGCAGACGATAATGACCTGGATGCGGAAGTTGATGTTGATGAAGAAGAAGCTGCTGCCACGCTGGAAAATGAAGATGCGGAAACGTCTGCTCCGGAAGAATCCGCCAGCAAGCGATATCGCCGTACCCGTCGTGGTGCCAAAGGCGTCATTAGCATGAAACTGCGCGAGGGTGACAGCGTCGTCGCTGCACTCCAGGTGCCTGCAGATTCCAATCAGGAGCTGATCCTGATTTCGGTGGGAGGACAAACGGTCCGCCTGCGCGTCCAGGACGTCCGCCAGACGGGTCGGGCAGCCTATGGCGTAATCGTCATGCGTCTTAGCGAAGATGACCGCGTGGCCACGGCCACCATCGTCGATGAACTAAGCGATGAGGAAATCGCCGCCAACCAGGCAAAAGAAGAGGAAAATGCCGATATGGCCGCACGTGAGGCGGAATTCCTCGCCAGCAGTCAGGCTCGCAACGAAGAAAACACCGAACAAGAATCCGAAACAGGCGAAGACAACTCGCCTGCTGAAGAAAATTCCTGATCCGGTAAACTCCGGACAAACATTAACCCGCCCTGACTTTTCCGCCAGAGCGGGTTTTTGTTTTTTCGTTGTTCAAAAAATATTTTTTAAAGTCACTTGCAAAACAAAAAAAGTTGCAGTACCTTATTAACATGTTTTGTATATACAAAACTTTTTTGGGAACAAAGTTTAATGAGTGAGACCCGGCATCAATTTTTACGTCGGACGATCAGCCAGCGGATACGCGGTCTTTCTGCGGGTAGTCGTTTATCGACGGAGCACGAATTTTGCGCAGAGTTTCAGGTATCCCGCATGACCGTGAACAAAGTTCTCTGTGAACTTGAGAAAGAGGGTTTGGTTAAGCGGATTCGTCATCACGGCACCTTTGTACAAGGGAATCAGCGTTCTGGCCGTGTGGTGACTTTTTTGCTGCCCAGTCCTGACAATCTGGTGATTAACAATAACTCCTCCTTATATCGTCGCAGTCTTTTGAGTGGTGCCTTGGAGGCAGTACGGGTAAGCGGATCACGCTTGGAAACTCTTCCTGTCTCGCCAACCAACAATGCGAAAGACATTGACTTTACCAGCCTGAGACATCTTTCGGCGGGAAGCCTGGTGATTGTCAGCAATTGCTGGTATGCAAATATTTTTGCAGCGTTGCACGAACAGGCCTGCAGGGTCTGCCTGCTGGATGACCAGGTGTTGTATTCATTTCTTAAAGCAAAGAAGTACACGGAGAACTGGCTGATCGGAACGATGGATGTGCAGCAGGCCGTACATGATCTGGTGCTGCGCCTGTACCGGCAGGGATGCCGCCGGATAGCGATCCTGTCTCCCTTTCTGCAATATCCCGGACATCCCAGAATGGAAGGTTATCGCGATGCCATCCGCGAAAACGGTCTGCCAGAACTGGTTTTCATTCAGGAACGTGCGATTCATGCAACCCTAACTTCTCCGGAAATGGAATTTCTGTCCGCGCATCAGTGTGACGGTGTGGTTCTTGATGCCTCTGAACTGATCGGCTTGACGGGCGACAACCTGAATCAGGCCATCGGTCTGCCGGAGTCCATTCTGCCAGGAGCCTTCTTCTTTCACCCGGATATGAACTTCCTTCTTGAACAACCACAGTTCTTTCAGTTTGATTATGAAAAAATGGGCTACGATTCGGTGATGCGTCTGATCGCCGATGATATGAAACCCATTCAGCAGACCTATCCGGCCATATTCTCAACAGAGGAGTAATTCAAAATGAAAGCAAGGTCTCTGCCAAACCGTAACGATTTTTCCCAAGTCAAAGAATACACCAGAAACAAGGAGAAGAAAATCATGCAAACAAGACGTCATTTCACACTGATCGAGCTTTTGGTCGTTATTGCGATCATAGCGATTCTGGCCTCGATGCTGCTGCCCGCTCTGTCGACGGCGCGTGCCCAAGCAAGCGCGATCTCCTGCGTTAACAACGTCAAGCAAAATTTAGTGGTTTTGGATATGTACGAATCGGACTTCACCTGGTATTTGGCACCGAAGATAACTTACACAGGATATGGAGTGTACGGGCGGGTTCTAGCGACGGCCAAATATATTGACGCGATGCCGACGGCATACCCGCCTTATTACAGCTGGATTACAAAATCTTGGGGATGTCCGGTGGGTGTACCAAGAACTCCGTCTTATGTTCAAGGAAGCTGGATTGATTACCAGCGTTTATACGGCATGCCTCTCAATGTGTTGTCGCTGACTGGAGGATATAATTGGGAATTGGAAAACGCTTTCCGTTCAAGACGGGGGTACAACAGCAATTATCCATCGGAATTTATCTATCTGG
>JAQVUB010000216.1 GCA_028699735.1 Lentisphaeria bacterium
GGACTCGCCCCGCGCTGAGGGATACTCGTTGCCTGTGTCTGGGTGGAAAACGCCAGCACAGGAGGCAACGTGTCATCCCCAGTCAAAACCAGATATCCCGCCGGACGCAAATGCAGCACATATAGCGGCAGAGCCTCCTGACTGGCCGAAAAAACCGGTTCGGCACGCTCCACTGCCGCGGAGGGTGACTGCTGCTGAAAAATCACATTGCCGGAAAGCCAGTTCGCCGCCGCCCTGCGCAAGTCCGCTTCATTCACCGAAGCACCACGAACCAACATCAGCAGAAAAAATAGGAGCAGAAAAAGGTATTTGGAAGTATTCAGCATGTTTCTTCAGTATTTGCTCTGACTGATCCGACCGATCTGACTGATCTACAGGGGAAAAGGAGTCAGCTATGAGGAAAATGACCCATCAATAATATAATGGCTTCCAATGCAGATACCCCTCCTCGGCTTGCATTTTTCCTCCCGGGAAATACAGTATTCGTCATCGTTTTGCCTTGCCCCCCGCAACCGGGAGCGTTCGGACGTGGGAGAACAAACAGAAATCACAACCGGGACGGTTGCGCTACTTTTTAAACCTGCACCCTGCCCCCTGCACCCTAAAAACAAGGAATTTTCTCCTTATGCGTACAAAACCGGAAGTCATTCAGGCAGTCCTTGACGCCATCGAAGCCCACCGCGAAGAAATCCTCGGTTTTGGCGAATATTTTTGGAAAAATCCCGAACCCGGTTATCGTGAATTTAAGACTAGCGCAAAGGCCAAAGAAGTATTGAGCAGACTCGGTTTGTCCGTACGGGATCATCTGTCGATTACCGGAATGCGGGCGGATCTGGATAGCGGACGCAAAGGCCCTGTGCTGGCACTGCTCGGTGAAATGGATTCCCTGATTCTGCCATCACACCCCGAATGCGACCCGAAGACCGGTGCCGTTCACTCCTGCGGACATCATTCCCACATCACTGCACTGCTCGGAGCTGCCATCGCTCTGGTGGAATCCGGTGCAGCTGCCGAGCTCTCCGGCAAAATTGCTTTCATTCCTGTCCCGGCCGAAGAGTGTATTGAGGTGGCCGAACGGCGCACCCTGATGGAGCGCGGTGAAATCAAGGCCATTGGCGGCAAGGCATCGATGATCCGGGAAGGAGTCTTTGACGATGTCAGCCTGGCTCTGATGAATCACCTATCCACAGGATCGTCATACACCTGTGCCCTGCACAATGGATTCGTTATCAAAGCGGTCACCTTCCATGGCAAAAGCTGTCACGCAGCCAGACCCGACAATGGCATTAACGCACTAAATATCTGCACCTTGGCGCAAAATGCTCTGGCTCTCCTCCGGGAAACCTTTACCGATCCGTCCATTCGAGTCCACGGCATGATCAATTCTGGCGGAGACAGTGTCAATATCATCCCCGACAATGTCAGCATGGAATACCTGCTGCGCGCCAGCAGCATGGAGAAAATTAAAGAACTCAGTATGCTTTTTGACCGTGCCATGCATGGAGCCGCTGCCGCACTCGGCGGCAGCGCTGAGGTCACCACAACCCCAGGCTATGCGGTCATGAAAGACCATCAGGGGCTCTGGAAAGTCTTTGAAGATGCCGTACGCATCCTCCATCCGGAAGCTAACTTCAACAGTACCGGAGCTGTCATGAGCTCGACTGATATGGGAGATGTCAGCCAGATCCTGCCAACCGTGCATTCCGCAATCCCCGGCGCACAAGGCACCGCACACGGTAAGGACTACCAGGTCAAAGACCCGGAACAGGCTTACCTGGACAACGCCCGTATCCTTGCCCTGACCGCAGTCGAACTGCTCTACGGCGATGCCTCCCGTGGCAGCGAAATCGCCGCCAGCCGCGAAGGCCTGCTCTCCATCCCGGAATATATCACCATGATGGATAGCCTCGCATAAAACATCTTTTTTAACAACGAAAAACACAAAAAGGCACGAAAAAAATTCATGGAAATGCGACGCATATCATAACGATCACGCAGCTTCCATGAATTTTTTTCGTGCCTTTTCGTGTTTTTCGTTGTTAAAAAATCAGAATTCCGCCAGCACCTGCAATTGGCACCAGTAGCCTTCTTTCCCGTCGGCAAAATAACTGCCCGGGGCAAATTTCGCCATTTTGGCACTGAAGCTCAAATATTCATTGAGCCGGTAGTCGAGCATAAGAGAAAGCAAGGTACCCATGTAGCTGCCTCCGCCACTGCGGGAAACGGGATACAACCCTGCTTTTTCCGTGTTGTCAGCATATAAATTGCCAACCGATACATTGGCCTTGAAATCCTTGCTGACAATCAGGTTCACATCCGTGCGCAGAAAATGCATATTGCTCCAGACGCCGTTCAGCATGATCGGCAGCAACTCCTCGCCATATCTGGGATACTCGGCCAGCAACGTATTCCAACCCTCATGCTTGCTAGTATCCGGATTGTCACCACTGGCATAGTAGTACTCAAAACCCAGGGAGGGCGAAAGGAACATCCCTTTGGGGGCATGCACACGAATCCGGCCGTCAAGCATATAGGCCTCAATATCCGCATTCTGCAGAGAGTTTACGCCGCCCTGACGAGCCAGTTCAAGACTGTAATCCAAACGATCCTCAAAGGCTTTCCCGAAAACCCGTGCTCCGACGGTATGCAGGCTGAGATTATTGTCAAACGGATGACTGGCAATTCGGTTGGTCAGGTCGTCATCATCGACATCATTGTAAACATAATACAAGTCGAAATTCAGCAGTTTATTGACGAAATGCGTCCAATAGATGCCGGCTGACAGCGTGTCACCGCTGCGCAAGCGCCGGTTCTGATCATTGATAAAGGCCATGCGATCCTTCCAGTGATTGTACATAATAAAGGTTGTCACCGTATCAGCCTCACCCTTATAACGCAGCACAGCACCATCCTGATACAGAGTACGTCCCTGATCATAAGGAGTCCCTTCCAGAATAATCATCCCGTTGCCCAGAATCAAATCCTGACGCCCCAGCGTCAGTGAAAAATCCGATCCGGCAATCTCCTTGAACTCGATCAGCAACTGATCAAAGATCACTTCATCGGGAAATTTCCAGGTTGCGGTTTCACGATCATTCGGGTCATACAGATAATGAGTACTGACTTCATGCACCCGGTTGACAAGGCGCGCCTTGATCGAAATACCTTCGGGCAGTTCAAGGGTGCCGGCTAAACGCGTCCTCAGACGCAAATAACCAATCTGGCCATCTTTCTGCCCGCCGGCAGGCGTGATCACCCCGCTGTTAAAATTCTCCCAGCGCAAGCGCATGTCGCCCTGCAAAGTCAAGCGCATCTCATCATTGAGCTGATAGACTGTACCGGCAAACACCGGTAAAACCGTCAGCAGCATGATACACGAAGTTAGCGCAAATGAGATCCTCTTCATTCTCTTTCTCCTTGATAAGGGTGCGACACCAAGCCGCCAACTACCTCCCCCAAAAACGCCTATTTTTCAGGTGTTATTCCTGCAGTTGCTGCAATACTTCAGCGATATAAGCAAGCTCCTGGGCAATCCAGTCAAGACCCAGGGTTGCAATTTCCGCCGAAAGCCAGCCTTGATACCCGATTTCATGCAAACGGCGAATACAGGGAGCGACCTCCCCAGCACCATCCCCCAGGGCACAGCTTTGATACTGCACACCGGACGCAGAACAAAGGCTGCTGACCTTCTCATCTGGAACACGCCGCTGAAAATCCTTGATATGGACATGAATCAGCCGGGACTTGAAGTTCTCCAGAGCATCCAGAGGCCGTTCATCGCCCAGAAGAAAATTGCCATTGTCAAAATTCAACCGAACCAGACTGCTGCCGGAAGAAGCCAAAACCTCCAAACATTGTGCGGAGGTCGAGGAAAACTCCGGCCTACCACCATAATCTTCAATACAGACCGTCACCCCATATTCCGCGGCGAGTTCCGCGCAACAACCCAGCATCTCCCCACAATTCCGGCGACCTTCCGACAAACTCATACCAGGAGAAGGCTGACTCCCATACAGCAAAACCACCGGACACAAAATCTCTTCACGACAAAAGCCGAAAACCACTCGCAAATTCTGCAAAATCTCTTGCCGCTGCCCGTCATCTTCGCAGCAGAGGTTCGCATAAACATCCAAACAAGGAAAAGAAAAACCACATTTTGGGGCTGCTTTTTTTAATACTTGCCAGGAAGGAGAGGGCACAGGCCTGGACCAGTTCCAGGGAAGCTCCAAGCCACTTACGCCAAATGCACTCAACGTGTCAAGATATTTTTCGGCAGAATATTTCCCGCTTTCCAAGGCCTCCAGGCATTCCCAGGCCATAAGAGAAATTTTCATTGTTTTCTCCTTCAGAATCTCTACACGAAAAAAGCCGTTCCGTCCATAGGACAAAACGGCTTTTTTTTATTTTTTCTGCATCACGCTTCTGCCTGCGCAGACGCCTGAGCAGCTTTTTGTACTTCTTTCGGGCGTTTCAGCATTGCCCGAAGCTCATGTACCTGCAGCTTCTCGACGGCTTCTTCACTTAAACCCAGAGAAACCAGACGGCGACGCTGCACCAGACAACGACGGCGCTTGGCAGCACCCTGTTTCTTCGGACGAACTTTGTTCTTATTACGGAATGTACTCGTTGCCATGATCTCGCTCCTGATTGTCAGTCAATATTCCAAAGTTACATGCAAAAATTAAAAGACGAATTACTAAATATATTGCATGTACAGCATTTTTCAATCCTGATGACTAAATTGTTCAAACGGTTGCGGACTCTTTTTTAACAACGAAAAACACGAACGACCCGAAAAAATTTCATGGGAAGAACGATGCTTGCTCGCAGTCAAAACCGCTTCCCATGAAAATTTTTCGGGTCGTTCGTGTTTTTTCGTTGTTAAAATTAATTAAAAAGGCATTATCTTTAAGCAATTGCCAAAAGAACCACTGATCTGAGGAAATAACGCCACGTGAATGAAAAACTGGAGATCCTTGCGCCTGCCGGCGGGCGATTGGAACTGGAAGCTGCGGTTGCCGCGGGTGCAGATGCAGTCTATTTCGGGTTGAAAAAGCTCAATGCGCGGCAGGGCGCCAGCAATTTTGTACAAGAGGAGCTCGCTGCAACCGTCGATTTTCTGCATCAACATGGAGTCCGAGCCTACCTGACGCTGAATATCGATCTGGCTCAGCGTGAAATCGGCCTGGCGGCACGCTCACTCGAGGCGGCACGCAAGGCACAGGTTGACGCCGTCCTGATCCGGGATGCCGCCCTGCTCGAACTGATCCCCTTTTTCCCGGAACTGGATTTTCACTTCAGCACGCAGGC
>JAQVUB010000217.1 GCA_028699735.1 Lentisphaeria bacterium
ACCAGCCTGTATATTGACGGATGCAACCTGCTTTTATGTGATCCCCAATGGAAGGAACTCACCGTAAAAAAAGGACAGGCTGCCGCACGAGCAGATATTATCGAAAAATGCAAAAGCAAAGCCGCTTTATTCAAAAGTATCCATCTGATTTTTGACGGAATCGAATATCAGGACAGCATCGAAAAAATCGATTTGGGACTGACTCTGCATTTTGCGGCCAGGAAGCAGAGCGATCAGAACGCCGACAATTATCTGGTGCAGTTGTTGAAAGAGATCCCAAAGGCGGCACAGGAACTGCGCTGGGTGGTCACCAAAGATATTGGCCTGCAAACTCGCGTCGCTCATTTATGCGACGCCATCGTCCCAAACTCCTCCTTCGCTCAATTCCTCCGGATCAGCTGAATAGTCATCCCGGCAGTCCTGTCGTCATCTTTTCTATGCTTTTTCCCAGTTCCTGATATTGCTGATAGAGTTTTTCATAGACAGGGACGTTCTGCACATCCGGCTGGCAGGTACGTTCGTACCCTCTACCCATTCTTTCCATGGCTTCGGTAAGGCTGGTATGCACCGATGCAGCGACCGCGGCAAACATGGCGGCGCCCAGCGCACAAGTCTGCTCCGTGGCGGTAATTTTCACCGGCATATTCAGGACATCGGCCAGCAACTGCATGACAAAAGGCGATTTGCGGCTGATACCGCCGGTGGCAATGATCCGCCTGACCGGAATCTCTTCCCGGATGAAACGCTCGACAATAGCCCGTGCTCCAAAAACGGTACTTTCTACTAAAGCCCGGTAGAGCATCGGAGCAGTCGTTCCCAGTTGCAGGCCAGCAAGCAGACCGCAGAGCCGGGGATTGGCATCCGGACTGCGTCGCCCGTTAAACCAGTCCAGTGCCATTACTCCCGTACTTCCTGGCGCAAGTTCCGCAGCCTCCTTTTCAAGCTGCTGCAATGAGACTTCACCGCCGCCATAGGAAAGCAGGCGCATGAACCAGGCATAGACATCGCCGAATGCGGCCTGACCGGCCTCCAGACCGACCAGCCCCGGCACCACGGAACCATCCACCTGACCGCAAATTCCGGGAATACAGCGGTTGATTTCTCCTGCAACAACAATATCGCAGGTCGAGGTGCCGCAGACTTTCACCAGATCACCAGGCTGGATCTGAGCGCCAACCGCCCCAAAATGACAGTCAATCCCAGCACCACTGATTACCACTTCCCGGGAAAGCCCCAGTTTCGCCGCCCACTTTGCGGACAGGCGCCCCACCGGGCGCTCCGCAGTCCAGGTTTCCTGATACAGGCGTTGCCGCAGGCCGGCCAAAAGCGGATCCACTTCGCGGAGAAAGCTTTCCGGGGGCAAGCCTCCCCAGCTTTGGTGCCACATGGCTTTGTGACCTGCCGCACAACGTCCCCTGGGCAAAGTCAGCGGATCCGTATGGCCGCAAAGTTCGCCAGCCATCCAGTCACAATGTTCGACCCAGCTGAAAGCAGCGTCACGCACCCGGGCGTCGACTTTCAGGACATGCAGGATTTTGCTCCAGAACCACTCGCTGGAATACGCTCCGCCTTCATAGCAACGGTAATCAACAGTGCTTGAGGCAGCGCAGGCATCAATACGGGCAGCCTCCTCCAGCGCCGTATGATCCTTCCAGAGAATAAACATCGCATTGGGATTGTCAGCAAACTCCGGAAGCAAAGCCAGCGGAGTGCAATCTTTGTCCACTGCACAGGGCGTCGAACCCGTCGTATCCAGGCCAATCCCACGCACCAGAGGGGCCCGTTCCGGCGTCAAAACCGCCCGGATGGCCGCCTCCATCCCTTCCAGATAATCCAGAGGATGCTGCCGGTATTGATTCGCCGACGGACTGCAGAATTGCCCCTCGCTCCAGCGGCGATAGGGCTGCACATCGGCAGCAATCTGCTCTCCTTCATCACTAACCAACAGTGCCCGGACACTGTCCGAACCAAAATCCAGACCAATCAACAAATTCTTCATAAAAAATTTCGAGCCTTTTCGAGCCTTTTCGTTGTTAAAAATCCTCAATGTAATTTTTCGCGTTTCTGTTGCAGGATTTTTGCAGCACGGTCGAGACGCCCGCTGATCTTGGCCACTTCGGGGTCTTCACCGGGTGGGATGACCGGATGTTCCACCGGAAATTCCTGCACCGTAACCACCGGCAGGACAACTTGGCCGGTCAACAGCACCCTCAACAGACTTTCCGTACAGCGCACAGAGGCATCGGATACCAGCAGCAGTTCCGCCACGTCCGGCGCATCGATCACCCCTGGCGGCAATGGTGGCACACAGGCCGGACACCCGCCGGAACAGGGACATTCCTGAAGAATCTCCAAGCAAAGGGTCAGAGCCTGCTCGATCATTTCATAAACTTTTTCAGCGTACCCGACGCCTCCCTCGTGCGTATCATAGAGATAGAGTGCGCTTTTCCATCGTTCATCTTCCTCATGCAGCAAGGAGATGTCCGTATCGATATCCTGAATGTCTGCCATGCAGAGACCGGGTGCCGCCCGCCTCAGCAAATAGCCCAGGCCATAGAGCGCTGCACCGAACCAGCGCTTGTCGACCTGATCACAGGCTTCGAGCCAGGGCAGCGGCACTCGCAAGGCAAAGCCCATCGTGTCATATTCAAAAGGAGGCAGGGTTATCGGGCCATAACCGATATTCTCAAAGGTGCGTTCCCGGATTTTCTTGTACAGCTTCGGTTGCTTGTTGACATGGATTTCACTGAACTGCAGGCGAGCCCCCTGCTGTTCCTTTTCCTCGTCAATGTCCCCCTGCTCGATGCGGTTCTCCCAGGAAGCCTCGGTAAAATAATCGACATGCACCTCTTCCACGTGACAGAGCTTCTTCTCCAGATCAAGATCCAGCGACATGTATCGCCGCCCCAGATGCTGATAGATCGCATCCTTATAGAGGGTGCCGCGCGCACCAATCGGATCCAGTTCGCCAATGACTTCACTGCCGCAATAGATTTCCACATTGTAATCGGTCATACCACGAAGATTCACCCCGCGCGCAGGATAGTCCTGCAATGCAAAACGCAGACTGTTGCGCCAGGGCTTCAGGGTGCCGTTTTCGGTCAGCGTATGCACAGCCAGTTTTGCGGTCATGCTGGCAAAATAGGGCTCCTCGTCATGCAATGGATTTTCATAGGCGGCGCAAGGCAGATGCTGCAGAACGATGTACGGATTGTCGGCATTGAGCCAGGCCTGTTCGACCGGCGCTCCGGTCAGAAAATCCGGATGATTGACCAGATACTGGTCGACCGGGGTATCTTTGGCCAAATAGACAATGGTCGCTGCCTTGCCCTTGCGTCCGACACGTCCAGCCTGCTGCCAGAAACTGGCAATGCTGCCGGGATGTCCGGACAGTACACAGAGATCAAGGTCTCCAATATCGATGCCAAGTTCGAGGGCATTGGTCGTAATGATCGTAGTAATCCGCCCGTTGAACAAGTCGCGTTCCAGCTGACGGCGTTCCGATGGCAACAACCCGCCCCGATACGGCTTCACCCGAATCGCCAGATAACTCCAGCGTCCATCGGTCACGGCACGGGTCAAGCGTTCGACTTCCTGCCGCCCCCTGCAGAAACAGATCGTACGGATGCCGCGCTCGGAGGCCTCCCGCAGCAGCGGAATGGAAATGGAAGCAGGTCCTTTTCGGTAAAGGGTCACTCCCTCTGAACGCACCAGCGAGGGATTAGCCGTATAAAGCACACGTTCTGGCCGGGGTGCGCCATCGCGGTCGAGCACCTGAAATTTGCGCCCGCAGAGTGCCTGTACGTGGCTGTCGGGATTGCCGATGGTCGCAGAGCAACATATGAAGACCGGGCTGGAGCCATGCAGTTCGCAAACCCGCAGCAGTCTCCGGAAGACATTGGCGACCTGGGAACCAAAGCTGCCGCGGTAACTGTGCACTTCATCAATGACGATATAACGCAGCCTGGACAAAAAGGTTTTCCAGTTACGCTTATGATTGGGCAGAATTCCTGCATGCAGCATATCCGGATTGCTGATGATGAAATCCCCACTCTGCTGCAGATGTTGCCGCTCCTCGACAGGGGTATCTCCATCAAAAGTACCCAGGCGCTTTTCCGAAGCAACTCCGGACAGCAGGGCAGAAAGCGTTCCTTCCTGATCGCGTGACAAGGCCTTGGTCGGATACAGCAGCAGCACACTGAAACCGGCAGAACTGTTCAGATACTCATTGAGGATCGGCAGCAGAAACGACAGCGTTTTCCCACTGGCAGTGCGGGAAACCAACAGGGTATCCAGGTTGGCGCTGATACAGGCAAAAGCGTCCGCCTGATGCGAATACAACTGACGGATACCCATGCTGTCCAAGGCCATGCGAAGAGACATATGAAGCTCACCGGGCAAGGGCGAATAACTCCCCGCACTGGACTCAATACTTTGCTTTCCGGTAATATTGCCGGAAAAATGATTCTCAATAAATTCTTCAATGGCTGACATGACGATCCTGGAAACAAACAAGAAATAAAGGCGCTTCCGCAATAATTTTACTGTAACCCGAAATCCGGATTTTCACAATCCGCCCTATACTTTTTCTGGCTGTTGCGATTCTTTTTAACCACGAAAAGACACAAAAGGACACGAAAAAAATCCATGGGAAGCGGCGTTGACTGCGAGAATGCATCGTTCTTCCCAGGATTTTTTTTCGTGTCCTTTTGTGTCTTTTCGTGGTTAAAAAATCATGCCTTTATGATTGTTTATGATCGAGGTTGACAATCAACTTCTGGCAGGATAATTTACGCCTGATTTGATCAGGAGTTAACGCAGATGATTTGGCAATGCATTGTTCATTCCCTCATGCAGTTTCGCAAGCGCTGGCGCTGGCGGCGTTTGCGCCGAGCCCATTTGCGTCTTGGCCGGCGTGGCGAACGCGCCGCTGCAAGATTACTGGAAAATACCGGCAGTGAAATCCTCTGTCTCAATTATCGTGCCGGGCATGATGAAATTGATCTGGTCGCACGGGAAAATTGCGTACTTTGTTTTGTCGAGGTGAAAACACGCCGATACAAGCCCGGTATCAGGCCGGCCGAAGCAGTGGATGCGGAAAAACGGCGCCATATCATGCGCGGAGCACGTCGCTATCTACGCGAAATCGGCTCCCCAGAACTGCCCATACGTTTCGATATTATTGAAGTCATAACCCAGGGCTACCGCATAGGCGAAATCCGACAAATGAAAAATGCCTTCCGGAGATAAGATTTTTTAACAACGAAAAGACACGAACAGACAC
>JAQVUB010000218.1 GCA_028699735.1 Lentisphaeria bacterium
TCTGCGCAACCGCCAATCCCCCGCGCATGGAAGAAGCGAAAAAATGGTACGATCAGGCCATCCGCAATGGCGCTGAAAAAGACCCCCGACTCGAAGCGGAATTCAAATAAACCTTTTTTTACCACGAAAAACACGAAAAAACACGATTTTTTTTAAAGGTTGTTGCGTTGAGGTAAGAGACCGCTTAGGAAAATTTCATGCTCGTACCATCAACCATATGTGGTCACTTCCCTCCTTGTTGTCTCCGTCGGAGGGAATATGGAGCGCCGGCGTCCCTTTTTCCTTTCGTCTCCATGTGGTCACTTCCCTCCTTGTTGTCTCCGTCTGAGGGAATATGGAGCGCCCGCGTCTCGCCGGCTCCCCTTTTTCCTTTCGTGTCCATGTGGTCACTTCCCTCCTTGTTGTCTCCGTCTGAGGGAATATGGAGCGCCCGCGTCTCGCCGGCTCCCCTTTTTCCTTTCGTCTCCATGTGGTCACTTCCCTCCTTGTTGTCTCCGTCTGAGGGAATATGGAGCGCCCGCGTCTCGCCGGCTCCCCTTTTTCCTTTCGTGTCCATGTGGTCACTTCCCTCCTCGGCGTCCCCGCCGGCATCGCGGTTCGCTGTAATCGCAAATAAACAAGAAACCCCTATCAAAGAATATCCAGAAGAGGCTCATGATTTATCCGGTAGTTTTAGAAAAGTTGTATGAGAACATGGATGAAGCCACGCTAGGTCAATGGCTGTTTTCATCCGGGGACAAGGTTCGCAAAGGCGATCTTCTTGTGCAGTTGATCACCGACAAGATGTCCGCCGAAATTGCAGCACCGGCGGATGGCGTACTGGCGGAAATCTTCATTTCCGAGAAATCCGTAGTCCCATATGGTGTGGTACTGGGGGTACTGGTGGATGCCGGGGAATCCTCTTGGGATAGTGCTGGTTTTCAGCAGAAAAACCGGGAATGCATTGAAAATCAGCAGAAACAGACTTCTTTAAATCTGGAACTGCTTTCGGAGCAGACGGCAAGCCCAAAGAGCGCCCCAGAGGTGGAAACCAAAGACAGCGACCCGGCATCCCGTTTGAAGGCTGCACCCGCAGCCCGCATCTTCGCCCGAAACGCAGGAGTGGATTTGCAGGCCGTCGCTGCCTTTTGCGGGCGGGAAATGATTCATCGCAAAGATGTGGAGGAATATATCGCAGACCAGCAACAAACGGCTGTAAAAGTGAATACAGCCCCGCTGCAGAAGTCCACGCGACGGGTTGTTCTGGTGACTGGTGCCAGCGGCGGGATTGGCCTGGCTGCAGCAGAAAAACTGGCGGTCGCTGGATGTGACCTGGCCTTGCAGTATCATGCCCACGCAGATCAGCTTTCCGCCTTTCAGGAGCGATGCCGTAAGGCGGGAGCATCCGTTCGCCTTTTTGAAGCGGATTTGCTGCAGTCGGGAGCTTCGGCGAAGCTGATACAACAAGTGCTTGATGCCTTCGGGCAGATCGATATCCTGGTCTGTTGTGCAGGGATTCTTGACGATGCTCCTGTTGCTTTTATGAGCGATGAACAATGGCGCAGGGTGCTTCTGCTGAATCTCACCGTCCCCTTTGAACTGACCAGAGCCGCAGCCATGCCCATGTCACGACAAAAGTGGGGGCGCCTGATTTACCTGTCTTCCGATGCAGGACGGCTGGGCTCGGCAAATAGAGCCAATTATGCGGCTGCCAAAGAAGGATTGCTGGGGCTGTCACGTTCCGTGGCGCGCGAACTGGCTGGCCTGGGCGTGACGGCCAACGCCATTTGCCCTGGATTTATTGATACCGCGATGACCTCCGTTATCCCCGAACGGCGCCGGCAGGAATTATTCAAGGGGATTCCCCTCCGACGTTTCGGAACCCCAGCTGAGGTCGCTGACCTGATCGCTTTCCTCGCTTCGGAGGCCTCCTCCTATATCACTGGACAGCAATTCAGCGTCGACGGCGGTCTGTTCATGGGCTGACTTTTTTAACAACGAAAAAACACGAACTGACACGAAAACAAATCCTGGGGAGGATGATTGCATTTTATGCGTCATGATCCCCAGGATTTTTTTTCGTGTCGTTTTGTGTTTTTTCGTTGTTAAGAAGAAGACTCACTGATGAAGGGACAGTTGGTACAGTCGTGATCCAGTGCCAGACAGAAATTCTGATAAATATCGAGCAGGCCTTGCTGATGATAGGCCTTTTTCAAGATTTCCCGAGCCCGGCTGGGGGGAACCAGAAAGCGATGGCAGGCTTCCCGGAAAAGGTGATTATCCTGTCCCGGCGGCAGTTCCAGCCAGGCCTGCTCGATGAGCTTTCTTCCTGGCGAATACTCTCCCTCTTCCTGTTCTGCCCAGGCCGCAGCGGCCGGCAGGAGAACATTCAGCACCAAGTCCCGTGCCCTTGCTTTCCCCAGTAATGCCGCTCCTGGCTGCAAGCGATGCGCAAAATCCTTGCTGTTGCACCATAAGGGATCCCCTTTCGGGAAATCCAGCAGCTCGCTTAACAGCTGTTTTGTGTTGCGAGCCTGGCGCATGATCTTCTGCAACCATATTCCAGGGTCATATTGAACTTTTTCCAGCCAGAGGAAGCCGGCCTGCAGTCGCCGTTGGCAACTGTTGTAAGGGCGCCCCCCGTTCTGCTGCCAGGTCAGGTTGAGTCCCTGCAGCCCACTTTCCCACCAGTATTGCCAGGAGTGATCGAGAAGCGGGCGGAATTCCGGCAGTAGTGTTTCGCGGGTCGGATCCGGGAGCAGGCCGGCCAGTCCAAAAAGAATGGCCTGGCGTTGTTCGGGCTTGGGGTATCCGGCCAGCAGTTTCAAGGTCGCTTTTTCCGCCAGGCAATGGAATGGAATGCGGTTGTTGGCATAGCCCAATCCGGCAAAGAACTCCTGATACAAGCCTTCCGAAAAGCCCGCTTCGGCGCTGCGCCGCTGAAAGCGTTGTTTTTTGCCGGCAAAGCGGGTCAGGGAAGCGCTTTGCAGAAGTCGTTGCAGGTTATGGTTGTCAAGCAGCGCCCACTGCAGTGCGCAGCTGCCCGGCGGCACCTGCCGGGCATAGGGATAGAATGCTTCCTCCACATCGCTGAGCAGGCGTTGCCAGGAGGGCAGCAGATGATGACAGATTTCCAGAGTCTTCAACGGCCCCGGCATTTTTTCCGGAGGCAGGTCGTTTTGCCAGACGACATGCAGAATGACCTCATCATAAGCCGGATCGCTCTGATGCCCATGCCGGAACCAGTCCGATGAATAACGGTGAATCTCCACATCCCCTCGGGACAACTGTGCATCAAAAAGCAGCACCGCCCGGCTGAAATCCGGCCCCGCGGCATTGTTCCAGCTGCCGCCGCTGACGATGCGCAACGCAGTGCCGTCACTGCAATGCAGATTTGCCGTCAGCAGTTTTTCGTTCCAGATGATCTGCAAAAAGCGTTCACTGAATTGACATTGCTCATTTGAACCGGTACATTTTTCACAAGGCCGGTCAGGAGCCGGTAATCGATTTTGTTCAGCCATGTTTTTTTCTCCTCCGGAATGGTGGCTTCAGAGCTAAAGCGCCAGTAAAGCTGGGTAGCCGTGGTATTTTTCGGGTCGTTTCGTGCTTTTCGTGGTTAAGAAAAAGGGTTATCTGGCGGGAGGTGGTATCGGATTAAGATGAACACATATATGCGAGTTTCCAGTTTGCTCATAATGATTTTTGCATGGGCAGGAATTCTGAAGACCGTGTTGGCTCAGGAGCCTTTTCAGAGTTCCGGCACGGGGATATCTTCGGTGCGGGTGACACCAGCGGTCAAAGCGGTGAATCGTGCGTTGCCCTGGGTTGTCAATATCGGAACGCAGCAGGTACTGCGGGTGAACGATCCTTTTGACCTCTTTTTCAACCAGTTTTTCAATCCGCATTATCAGCGGCAGGAAGTCGTTACCAAGTTTTTTCCACTGGGCAGCGGCGTTATCGTTGATCCAGCCGGCCTGGTGATCACCAATTATCATGTGGTGCAGCGTGCCGGCAGTATCGAGGTGCGCCTCTGGAACGGAAAATCCTATCCTGCGGTACTGGTCGGCTATGACCAGCCCAACGACCTCTGTCTGTTGCGGCTGGAAGGGGAATTTGCGGGAGCCGAAGGCTTGACCGCAGCCAGTTTTGCCCGTTCAGAAGATCTGCTGTTGGGCGAGACGGTGATCAGTATTGGCAACCCCTTTGGCCTGGAACACAGTGTGTCGCTGGGGGTGCTCAGTGCATTCAACCGCAGCCTTAGCGAAGGCAATGTTTCGTTCTCCGATATTATTCAGACCGATGCGGCAATCAATCCCGGCAACAGTGGCGGTCCCCTGATCAACCTCGATGGGGATTTGATCGGAATCAATCTGGCCATCCGCCAGGATGCCCAGGGCATCGGGTTCGCTATCCCCCTGGCCAGAATCGAACTTTTTCTCAGCTACTGGCTGCGTCCGGAACATTTCAGCAATGCTTATCTTGGTTTGCAGCCGGGAGAAATGCTTACACCGGGCAGCCGGAATGGACTCTGCCTGCCAACATTGCTGGAAGGAAGCCCGTTGAGCAAAGCCGGACTTGCTCAAGGAGATGAACTGGTTGCGGTGAATGGTCGTCTGGTCACCCGGCATGTTGATTTCGGGCGGGCGGTCTGGCGGATGAAAGCAGCAGAACGGGTCGAGTTTACTCTGGCAGGCGGGCGCAAAGTCCGTGTCGAGGTGGAGCGGATGCCGGATGTCATGCTGATCAAAACCCGCCTTGGGATCAGCGTGCAGAAATTAACGCCGGCTTTGCGGCAGGCAATGGGCTTTGCAGAAGAAATTTCCGGGTTGGCGATCAGCGAACTGATCCCGCAAGATATGTTTTCTATGCAGCAGAATCTCTGGAGGGATATTTTAAAACGCGGTGATATCATTGTCGAGGTTGGCGGCAAACCCATACCCGAACCCCGGATTCTGGCGGAACTTCTTTCAGAGACTCATAGTGGCCAGGCAATACGCATGATTGTCATCAGTATCAATCAAAGCCGGCGAACCTACCAGCCGCTGGCTGTGGATGTGACTTTGAATTAAAAAGTGGATTCTTTTAACAACGAAATTCACCAAAGGACTTGGGGTGGACTGGCGTCCACAACCTAGTTTTTCAACCACGGAATACACGGAAAACACGGAAATTTTAAAGGTTGTTGCGTTGAAACATGAGCCTTATCCGGAAAAGCCTCATGTTCGTCCGATCAACCTTGTGTGGTAATTCCATCTTTACGAAGAGGTGTCGGAGGGAATATGGAGCGCCCGCGTCTCGCCGG
>JAQVUB010000219.1 GCA_028699735.1 Lentisphaeria bacterium
CTTTCATGGCAGCAGCAGTCCATCGATAAAGTTGTCTTCAAATCCCGGAAGCATGTTCAGCGGAAGCTCGCGGGGGCGATCGATCAACGTATTCATTTCCGACCCGATTTGATGAGTGGACACAGTAATGCGGAAGTGACTGGGTAACAAAGGATTTTTTTTGAACAACGAAAAGACACGAAAAGACACGAAAATTCACATTCAGTCCTGGTAGATGCAGGGGAGGTCATCGTCGGGGAAGACCTGGGTTCGGCGCGCTTGTCCTGGGGAAAAGGAATAGGAATAGGGGTTGGCAGCCGGTTTTCTGGCCGTGAATTTGCAGCAGGTGGAGTTGCCGGGCAAATCATCCAGGAAGATGCTGGGCTCGCGGTTGTAATCGCGCTGTCCGTGAAAGAATCGCGAATTGCAGTGCAGCAGATAAACGGCCTTGCGTGCGCGGGTGATTCCGACATAGAAGAGCCGCCGTTCCTCTGCCAGTTTCTGGTCATTTTCCATGTTGTTGGCATGCGGCAGCAGTCCATTTTCGACTCCGGCAATGATCACGTATGGGAATTCGAGTCCTTTCGAGCTGTGCAGGGTCATCAGGGTGATGCAGTTGGCCTGGGGATCATGGCTGTCGACATCGCTGACTAAAGCCAAATCTGCGAGAAAGCCGGATAAATCTGCATCCGGATTTTCAGTAATATATTCTTGAACCCGTCCCATCAGGCTGTCGAGGTGTTCGAGGCGTTCCTCCGCTTGGAATGGGTCATATTCCTTTTCGATCCGTTCGCGCAGGCCGGAATGCTCCAGAATGTTCATCACCATGCGTAGCAGGGAATCGGTTTCCAGTTCGAGGAGCTGGCGGCACCATTGCGAGAATTCGAGCAGGCGCCCTGCTTTTTTCCCTTTGCCGGCACAGCAGGGCTGCTGCGGAAGCTGTTCGGCGATAAACAGCAGCAGGGGCTGCTTGGCCTGTTCGGCGGCCGTTGAAATTTGCAACAGGGTTTTGGGGCCGACACCGTAATCCAGGCAGTCCAGCGCCCGCTTCATGGCTATTTCGTCATTCGGGTTAGCTTTCAGGCGCAGGAAGGCGATGAAGTCCTTGACTTCCTTGCGGTCATAAAATCGTAGCCCGCCGAGGATTTGATAGGGCATATTTTTCTGGATGAGACTTTCTTCGATGCTGCGAGCCTGGCTGTTGGTGCGGTAAAAGACAGCGATATCGTGCAGGGGAGTCCCCTGACTCTGCAGGGTAGCGGCCTTCTTCCAAATCCATTCGGCCTCCGCTTTTTCATCGGAAAGCTGACGGCATTCTACAGGCGCACCCGGTTCATTTTCGGTAAAAAGATTTTTTTCGATGCGTTCTTGATTGCGCTGGATCAGGGCATTGGCCACTTCGAGGATATTCTGGGTAGAGCGGTAGTTCTGCTCCAGCTTGACGACGACTGCATTGGGGAAATCGCGTGCGAAATCCATGATATTGCGGTAGTCGGCGCCGCGCCAGGAATAAATGCTTTGATCGGGATCGCCGGTGACGTGGACATTGCCGCGCTCGCCAGCCAGCAGGCGCATCAGCACATATTGAAGGTGGTTGGTATCCTGATATTCGTCGATCAGCAGATAGCGCAGACGGTTCTGGTAGATTTCCAGCAAAGCGGGGTTCTGCTGCAGCAGGAGGACAGTCAGATACAACAAATCGTCAAAATCCACGGCATTAAGCTGGCGCATCTTCTCTAGATACCGCTTGCAGATGCGCTCGAAGACATCCGCGTGTGGACAAAAATCCAGCTTGCTGATGCAGTCCGCCGCTGAACAGAGGTTATTTTTGCTGTCGCCGATGATGGAAGCAATCTGCTTCAGGGGGATTGAAAACCCGCCCAGCTCCAACTCCGCTACACAACTTTTTAAAACAGCAAGCTGCTCGGAATCATCGTAAATGACAAAATTGCGGTTGAGCCCGGCATTTCCCTTTTCGATATCACAGCGCAGGAATCGTGCGCAGATTCCGTGGAAGGTGCCCAGGTTTCGCAGCTGGTGTCCGGTGAGGGATTCCACGCGTTCGCGCATTTCGCGTGCGGCCTTGTTGGTGAAAGTCATCGCCAGGATTTGTTCGGGCCAGACGCCCTGGGAGATGAGCCAGGCCAGTCTTCGGGTGACGACACGGGTTTTGCCGGAACCCGCGCCGGCCACGACGAGCATCGGGCCGTCGCGGTGGGTGACCGCCTGCAGCTGTGCTGGGGTCAGATCCTGTAAGAGTTGTGCTGTGTCCATTTCAGATTATTCTCTGTATTGCGTCAGTGAAGCCGGATGACAGTGGTATTTTTTTACAACGAAAAACACGAACGGACCCGAAAAAATTTCATGGGAGTGGCGTTGACTGCTTTTCATGGGTCGTGCCTCCCATGAAATTTTTTCGGGTCGTTTTGTGATTTTCGTTGTTCAAAAAGAATGCCTCTGTTATTCAAGTTTACGCATTACTTATTCTCTGATGATTTCCGGTTCCAGCCCCCGATAGGTCGCATGCATGCAGGCAATCCCCAAGCTCTGTTCGTCGAAGACCGAGAAGCCCTGTTCCTGCAGTAAACCTCGGAGCAGGTCGGGGTTGGATAGCTTTGCCGAGATGTCGATAGCGCCACCAATCAGATGCCAAGAGATGTAACCGCTCTGACGGTTCTGCAGAATGCTGTAAACCTGGTCACCGGTCAGCAGGCCGTCCTGTTTTTCCTGGGCAGCAACAATGCTGCGGATATAATCCGGATAGCCATTGCGGCAGTACATGCCTTCGAGCTGTTCCCGGGAGAATCCGGCCATCAGCTCCGCACAGTGCCGCAGGCTGCGCTTTGCGCTGGTCACCAGTACTTGCTCGCCAGTCTGTCGAAAATATGCCTCCGCCACCTGAAAAAAAGCATGCCGCACTTCGGGAAGAAGGGCGGCAATATTTTCAGGGTCGCAGCTGTACGTATAGAATGCAAGCGGTTCCGTCATCGTTTCCTTGTGTCAGTAAAACTTGGTTGCGGTAGTATTCTTTTTACAACGAAACGCACGAAACGAAGCGAAAAAATTTCATGGGAGGAACAACGGATTTTCATAGTCAAAGCAACTTCCCATGAAATTTTTTCGCTTCGTTTCGTGCGTTTCGTTGTTCAAAAAGAATTTCACCGTTATCAGTTGCACTGACGTATTACCTCGGTCCTGGCACTCAATGTCGGCGGCTGAGCTCTTCAAGAACCTGTTCATAAAGCGGGATATGCGCTTCGACTTCATCCGGATGCATCAGTTCCGCACACATCTGCGCGGTTAATCCCGGGCGTTCTGTGTAGGCTTTGTGGAAAAGACTGGTGTAGTAGCGGATCAGAAATTCCTCTTCGCTTTTCACAGTGCGGAACAAGGACAGGCGCCTGCGTGGCAGAGGAATGGAGGAGTCATCGGGATTTTCCCAGAGACAGGCACCATAGACCAGAGAGAAGATCGTTCCATACCAGGGACGTTCTTCAACGATATGATCCGGATCCACCAGATTGTGCAGTTCCTCATTGGTCAGAACGCGTCCATTGTCTTCAAACAAAGCGTAGATGTTATGAAGAACCCGGTCGCGGATATTGCCATCAACAATATACCAACGGGTGGCCTGCATGTAATCCTCGAAAGAGAAACTTTGCAGCTCCTGCAGACTATAGGGAGAGGCATTCCGCCCGGCCTGGCTGCTGACGATGATCCCCTCATCGGTGTCAGCTATCTTGAACGTATTGCCCAAAGACTGCAAAAATTCCGGCAGGTTACGGAAATGAAAGTTTTCCGGGGAAAAGTCCGGATGACTCTCTTTCAGCTTTGCCTCGAGTTCCGGAAGGAGAATCCCATTGACAGGAATAAGCTCTTTCAGGGTTGCAATAATTGTATTTTTTTCCGGAGAGGGAATGGTCGCCGCAACGGCTGTTTTGGGCGAAGATTTTTTTTCAGGGGATGCTGTTGAGGAGCTGTTGCAGACCAGGTACTCGTCACAGCAACGGTTCCAGGAGCTGTTGGCATTGCCATCCGCGCCGACGCCGATGATGCTCAGGCCGCGTGTTTTTAACTGATTGACCAGCGCCAGATAATCGGCATCTCCGCTGGCAAGAACTACGCCGGTGAGGTTGGGATACAAAGCAACCGTATACATGGCCTGCAGAGCCAGCAAGCTTTCTACCAGGTTTTTGTTGTGGCTGCGTACGACATGCTGCATTTCCACGCCATTGCGTTGCAGCTCGTTGGCGGCTTTGCGCAATTTCGCATTGCTCCAGTCCGCATAGGCTTTGCGGAAGGCCACTTTGCCAAAGCGATTTTCCAGAGTGGTAATGAGTTCCGGGATGAAGGTGATGTTGTTTTCTGAGTCAAGACTGGCGAGCAGGTTCTCGAAGTCAATCAGAAGGGCCAGCTGCTGTGATTGTTGTGCCATAGGTTCTTTCTCGTCTAAATGGTCAATAATTGCATCGACTATAATAATTACAGGGAAAAATGAAAAGGAAAGCGCAAAAAGTCATCAAATTACATAAACTGCAGGGAATTGGAATAGACTTTCCAAATTGCACGGAAAACGACGAACCGTTACATACTGAACTTTAAAGTAATACCTTCCAGCAAAAATGCAAATGGATGCAGGGGAGGATGTGGCGCAAGAATGCGCCACCAGGTCTTGCGTCAGTAACTGGGTCACAGAGGAATTCTTTTGAACAACGAAAAGCTCGAAACGCCCCGAAAAAATTTCATGGGAAGCTGCTTTAACTGCTGAAATGCGTTGTTCATCCCATGAAATTTTTTCGGGGCGTTTCGAGCTTTTCGTTGTAAAAAGAATATCACTGCCACCTAACTTTACTGACGTATTACGTAAGGACTGTTCAGGAGGCCAAGGATAGTTTATTAAGGTATTCGGCGACGGTTTCGACGAATGCTTCGGCGCTGTTGAGGAATTCGGCGGGGTCTTCGCTGAGGTCATGCAGAGCCAATTGCAGGAACATCAGCTGTTCGCGGGAAAGCTCCGTATTGCTTTTTTTCAGGGCTGGCATCAACTCAGCAGTGAATTCCTCTGGGACAGCATCCAGGGCTTCATTAGCAGTCATGACGTAGAGAGCCAGGGCTGCGGATAAAACTGCCTGCTTTGCCGGGGGAAGGGCTTCTTCGAGGAAGTCTCCGCTCTTCAGTACCAGCGCCATTTTCAGTTTGCGCTCGGCGTTGTTCATGACTGCGCGGCATTTTTTCAGGCGCAGCTTGTTTTCCGGGAGGCTGGGCGGCTGGAAAGTGTCGGTCTGGAAGACATTGGTCAT
>JAQVUB010000220.1 GCA_028699735.1 Lentisphaeria bacterium
GGACATAATCGATTTCGAAATCACGGGGATATTCGAGATTGGGGTCGATTTCACCGATCCATCCGGAGTACTGGAACAGAGCCAGCAGAATAAACATTTTTCCGGGAGGAGTCGGACCTTTGTACTGATGCGTCATTTCTCCGTCGAAATACCAGGTGATTTCGCCTTCCTGCCAATCCACTGCCCAGACATGGAAATCGCTGCTGACATCGGTTGGCAGTGTGCGCAGGCAATGAGCGGTTTCGGTGAAATGCACATTCAGATCCACTTTGCTTTCCGTGTCGCTGATATGGCGTCCCTGCTGTTCGAAAATATCGATTTCAAGCACTCCGTCGCCAAGCTTTTTGCGCTCCCCTTCCGGAGTATATTCCTGACAGGCCGGATCGCAGTGGTGCAGCCAGAAAGCACTCATCAAACCACTGCCGCGAGGACAGCGCGCACGAATCTCAAACCACCCATACTTCTGCGAAAACTTTTCCAGAATCTGATATTCGCTGGAATCTTTGCCGAAGCGGTGATCGGATGTGGTAATGCAGCTGACGCAGGGAACGCTTTTCTGCGGACGGAAAGGAAGTTCTTCGCTGATGCGCAGTTTCAGCGTGCTGTCTTCGATGACGTAGTGCGCATTATGGTCATGCCAGCGACTCGGGACTCCCAACCGCTTAAAGTATTCTTTGCGCCCGGATCGATAGGCCGGATACCAGTACATGTCATTGAGCTGTGGACGGTCAAATTCATCGTGAAAGGTAAGCTGCCAGCCTGGTCTGACTGGAACACTCTCCTGATTGATTCCCTGTTCTGACATTTATTTCCCCTTTTCCGGTTTAATTATGGGCAGCGCCGGTCGTCAGACAGGAAACAGATGTCCCCTGTCCCCTGACAATTCGGGAATGGGAGCGCGAATGCACATCGCAACCGGACCGGTTGCGCCACTTTTAAATCCGCACTGCGCGTCAAGTCAACATTGTTGGTCAATTACGACACAAGGCTGGATTTCAACGCTTTGGCTCTGCCATTTAAGAATGGACACCAGCGGTTGATGGCCCGGCACAGAGGATAATACAAGGCAAGCATAACCACCAGCGTTACAAGGCACCAGCAATTGGCATCCTCTGTTTTTTCCAGATGACAACGCAGAATGATGCTTTTATATATCCACACAAAGAAATAATGCGACAACATGATAAAAACGGTGTTATAGGACAAAAATGTGCAAATCCTGGACGCCGGAGTAAAATAGGAAAGCAAAATCGAGGCAATCGTACCGGCGACAGCGGCAATGATGAGCAGCCAGTAATCGGCATACACATGATAAAAAAGGCTGATTTTGGGATTCCGGAACGCAGTGACCCCCCAAACCAGTAAAGCCCCCAATAAAATCCATTTGAAATACTGTCGCGGATAGGTTTGGATAATATGCATGAGCACCGACCCCAAAATAAAACTGCTGAAGCAAATAAGAAAATTTGCCGCCCCGAAGTAGTGTAACTCATAAGTGACAAACACATATCCCAAAACGATCGACATCAGCATCACGGCAATACGCCAATCCATGGACATTTCCGGCAAATGGATGATTTTCTGCAACAGGCAGACACCGAACATGCAAATAAAAAACCAGGTTGGTTCATTCCATTTGGGGGCACCATCCCAATAGGCCAGTTTCAACCAGAATTCCGTGTCGAAAGCGACATCACGCCAGATAACCACCCGCAAGCCGGTCAGCAGGATTTGCAAAGCATAGGCGGGGATGAGGATACGCAGGGCTTTTTCCCAGGTATATTGCCAAAATCCCTTGCTCGAACTCTTCAGCAGCATGCCGGACAAGGCGAAATACATCGGCACATGAAAGGAATAAATCACCTGATTCAGGGTATCGAAGGTTGTGATATACAGCATGTGCCCCAAAAGCACCAGGATTACCCCTAAGCCCTTGGCGATGTCAACCCAGTGATAATACCCCTGCATTGTAGAAGTTAAAGGAACTTCTGCGGTTGCGTTACTCATCCTATCTTCCTTTCTGTTACTACTCGATCACACCAATATAAAGATGATTTGTGTAGTCATCACTCAAAAAGAGGAATCTGTGTTTTCACCAGATACATCATTAAATGTCGTCAACATGTCGAATTTTCGTATAACCTGCAAGACCAGCGATTGGATGAAATCGAAAAACGCTTGCCAACATCAAAATTACTAAAATGGCAGAAAATCTGTCGTAATAATACAGAGCCTAAAGCTGATCTGCTGAATCTGCGAAGTAAATCTGCACACATTTTTTTGCAGATTCGTCAAAGATTTTTATTGACAAGGCACACTTTGCAACTGTAATCCAACCTTTTTTGAATGCAAAATGATTATGCCAAAAACCTGTTTTTTATTTTTGCAGCAGCATCGTTTTCGCTGTCACGTGTAGAGTTTGGTCAGTGCTGTCCCCTGTACTCTGTCGCCTGCCCCCTGCACCCTTTCCTATTTCCCCTGGATATCGTAGACTGCCAAGGCGTTGCCTCTGCGCAGATAGAGTTTCCCGTCGCAGATGACCGGGTGCGCCCAGTGTTCCTTGGAGCCAAGTTTGAAAGGGAATTGGCTGACGATATCGAGTCGGGCGGGGTTAGGATTTGCCAGAGCGACAGTGCCTCGTCGTTCTTCATAGAGATAGAGCATGCCGTCAGCAGCGATGATCTGCCCTTTGCCGAGATTGTCCCAGGGCGTATCATAGAGAGTTTCACCGGAATTCCAGTCGACACACATCCAGTTGCCGGCGCTGTTGTTAGTCCAGTTGGAGCCATAGATTTTGCCATTGTATTCAACGAGGCCGCCGTGATGCGGATCGAGTTCAGCGTTGCTCCAACGCACCTTAACACTATCGCCGGAGGGCTGCAGTTCGAGCATGACCGATCCGTGGTCATAGCCGCTATTGACCAGTATCTGGCTGCCTTTTACCAGTACGGGGTTGCAATTGATCTCGCCGCGTTTGCCGCCATATTCCAAATAATTCAGTTTCCATTTCAGCTTGCCGGTGCGGATATCGACCCCGAACACATATTTGGCACCCACCTGAATCAGCTGCCCTTTCAGAAGAACCGGGGCGACATAGCCGGTACGATCCTGCAGCGAGGGAGCTTCCCAGATGACTTTCCCGGTTTTCTGATCAAAGGCCACCATGCTGGCTTTGCTGCCACCCGGGCTGGCGAAGACTTTGCCGTCTGCAACGGTAACACACTCCGCATAGCCCCAGGAACCCGGCTTACCCTGATAATCCTGAGCCACATTCTGCTTCCAGACAACCCGCCCGTCTTTTTCAGCAACGCAAACCAGCACTCCGCCGCCAGTCATCACAAAAAGATGGCCTTCCCGACGGTTTTCGCCGGGAACATAAGCCGGGGTGGCCCGGGCTCCCGGATAGGATTTCGCCCAGGCTTCAGCCGTCTGGACACTCCACTTTTTTTCGCCTTTGGCGTTCAGGCAGGTCAGCAGCTCCATTTTCGGATCAGCCGGATCACTGCCGCTGATAAAGATCCGTTTATCGGCAATCACCGGGGAGCCCCAACCCGCGCCCAGTTCCGAATAGACCCAGAGCGGTTCGAGGCCTGCCTCCGGCCAGGTTTTCAACAACCCGCTGCCGGCAAAAATCCCCTGCTGATTCTTGCCCCGGAAACCCGTTACATCTTCCCCGCGAATCCACAAACCACTCAGCAAAACCGCCAGCATTCCCACAACTATCCGTTTCGTCATAATTCTCCTTTTGTAATTTTCGTGTCTTTTCGTGTCTTTTCGTTGTTAAAAAAATGAATTTTTATCGCTACCTTCAAAGAGCAAACCGATATTGGCATAAACACCAGAAGAAATACGCCAACCAGCTTCAGGGAAAGGTCGCTGATCTGTGCAAGCCCCAGCAAAAGCAGGCAAGTGATCAACAGGCTGCCGCCCAGAAGGCAGAGCTGTTCGGTCAGCAAGACTGCAGTGATCTGTTTATCGGCAAAACCGATATTGGAGAGCAGCTCGAGTTCGCTTTGTCTTTCGACCAGAGTCCGTCGCAGTGCCAGTGCCCATGCGCCAAGTCCCAGCACGAGTGCCAGAATTCCCAGCCCCAGGAACAGCATCAGATAGCGGTTCTGAACGGCATCAAAACGCGCCATCCGCTCGCGGCTGCTCTCCACCACCGCACCGTAATCAGCGAGCAGGCGGGTGACCGCACCCAGCTTTACACCGTCCCGCAGCAGCCACAGCCGGGCACCGGCTTCCTGCGGAAACAAGTCTTCGAACGTTTCCAGGCTGGTAACGATGCCCCCCTGAAAAATCGAACCAGCAAAGGTTTTTTCAAGAGTCACTTTGCCATCGGGATATTGCAGGCGGTCGCCCAATTTCATTTTCAGGATCCATTGCAGAACGCCCTTGTCGACAGCGGCGCCCTCAGCACTGAGAAAGTTCTCCGGCAGGCCGAGTTTTTGCAGATCGACTCCGAAGACATTGGGTGTGGTGACCCGGTTCAGGTTGGTACAGTCAGCATGACTGGCATCGAAGCGGCGCACGGGCAGCAAATCCGCTCCGGTCTGTTGCTGCAGATCCTCCGTATAGGGCAGACTGGTGCTGACGACATACTGATATCCGAACCCCGCTTCTCCGGCAGTCCGTATGGCATTGCCGCCGATTCCCAAGGTCAGCAGCAATCCAATGATCAGCAGAAGCATCAGCAGCCGGCTGCGAGCCAGATGACGCAGCGCATTGCGCCAGGCCAGATCCCGCAATGTGCGCAGAGGCCTCTTCCAGCGATGTTGCCAAAGTGGCGCCTTGCGGTTGCGGCAAAGAAAGTAAAAAGCCCCGGCCATGCTAAGCAGAAAGACGGACGCAAAGGCAAGGATTGCCGAAGACCATTGCGCCTTGAACTGCAATTGAGCCAGGCCATTGAGCTGCCCCCAGACGCACAGCAAGGCATAAAGCAACAGCCGTGCCGCTCCGAACCCCGCCAGCACTCCGGCTAGGCTGCCATCGGCCAGAATGCAGCCCAGTTCGAGCAACATGTGCCGGTACTGCCAGGAGCGCGGGCAACCCAGTTCATCATACAGCTGCAATTCCGGGCGTCGTTCGAGCAGATGCAATTCGAGCAAAATCAGCAGCACCAGCAATGCCGCAACCATCACCAGGGAGCTCAACCCAAGGAAAAGTCCTGGAAAATTCACACCGCCGGCGGCATTGCGAAAAGCCTGTTCCCTTGGGGAAAAACAGTCAATCAGGCCGGTTTGTTTCCGAATCAGACCCGTCACCCGCTGCTGAAGTT
>JAQVUB010000221.1 GCA_028699735.1 Lentisphaeria bacterium
ATTAACCCCGAAGGGGCGAGACATACCAGCCCAGGGCAAGCAAGGCCGTTAGGCCGCAGCGACGCCCTGGGATAGGATCAGCCAAAAACCAAAAGCCCTGAAAGGGCGTGACATAACGAACATCCATAGAGAAGGTAACATCTTTTTGAAGGCAGTGAAGCGAAGACAACGGTAAAAAGTACTTTCTGGGTCTAACAAAGATTTTTTGAAACAGGACACGCAAGTTTCTATCCATGAGACACTTTCTCATTTTTGAGAATTTTTTTAGGGTTTTGATGTGATGAAAGCGAAACACGATGCCGGCGGAGACGCCGAGGAGGGAAAGGACCACACAAGCTTGCACGGACCAAGGGGAGCCGGCGAGACGCCGGCGCTCCATATTCCCTCCGACACATGTTGACAAGGAGGGAAGTTACCACATAGGGTTAAAGGTACAAGCATGAAATTTTCCTAAGCGATCTCTTACCTCAACGCAACAACCTTTAAAAAATTTCGTGCTTTTTCGTGTTTTTTCGTTGTTCAAGGAGCCTATTTTGCAGCAATCTGCTTGCATTCCTGCAGGAGTTTCGCAAAGCGTCGTCCGTAATCGATAAAGGTATCGAGGCGGCGTTGCAGCTGGACGCTGCTGTCTTCGGGATTGTCAGTGGCATGGAAGACGGTAGCCACGTGCGGTTCGATGGAGAATCCGCCGTCGTACTGGTTGCGGAACAGATCGATCAGAATAGCCCGGATATCGCCTTCGCCATCACCGGCATAACAGAACTTCGGCACCGGATTGCCATCCGCATCCAGGGTGGCCGTCGCATCCTTGATATGCACATAAGTGATATACGGCTTAACTTTTGTATAAAATTCCCAGGAGGACTGCGTCGGATATGGTTTGCTGCCAATATGACGCAACGTAAAGGTCGGATTGCCGGTGTCATAAATCAATGTGAGATTGTCATCATTGACCTGTTCGAGAAGCCTCAAGGTATGCTGATAAGACAAGCCCCCGTAATTCCGGCAGTTCTCATGACCGTAAACAATACCCGCATCCGCACAACGGCGTACAAGGCGTTTCACCTTGCTGAAGATGATTTTCTCCAGCTCGGGACTGTCTGGAGCTTCATCCTCAGCCGGAACATAACTCATACCGCGAAGCACTTTAATGCCCAGCTTCTGCATCCGCGGCAAAGCAATCTCCAACTCGGCAAGATCCTTGGCAAAATCCTCTTCCTTGCGCGGATGACGGCTCCAGTTGGCAATCGGACTGCCAAAACAGTTAACCTTGATGTCCGCAGCGGCAAGCGCTTCCTCGATCTGAACAAACTCAGCGTCCGTAAAGGTACCTAGATTTTTGCCATCGACATTGCGCATTTCCATGAAATGCCAGCCCAACGCCTTTATCGCCTTGATCTGAGTCGCTATATCCTTGCCCGCCTCATCTGCAAATCCAGTCAAAAACATCAATCACTCCTTATGCTGTTGGCCTTATAACGTAACCCAGCAAATATAATCCCGGAAAACTCCCTTTCAATAAAGAAGCACCCCAGCGCAAAAGCCCTTTGTAATGCCTCAGGGTTCCTTTTTCCTTTTTCCGCGCGGCCATCGCCGCTTGCTGCAGAGTTTTTATCAAAACGAAAATAGAATTTTGCGAAAGCGGCAATATAAATTTCGTGTCCTTTCGTGTCTTTTCGTTGTTAAAAAATGGGTTGCGGGCGCCATCCCACACCAAGATTTGGCAAATCTGAATATCCAAACTACATTTCAGGCATGAACCCAACATCTGCAATTCCCTTTTGGCATGAACCGATTTGCCACGTTCGCCTCCGGAACCACACCTATAGAAAGCACGAAACGCGATGAAAACAGCCCAGGATCGCCTCGACTCCGGCTGCGACCAGCCTCAGGTTGGCTGGAGGCAGTTTCTGATGGACGTATTCATCTGCTCCCTGGGTGCATACGGTGGCCCGGAAGCACACCTGGGCGTATTTACCGATCAGCTGGTGACCAGACGCAAATACCTCGATGAAACGGATCTGATCGAACTGATCGCACTGTGCAGCATCCTGCCCGGACCGACCAGTACCCAGACCATCGTAGCGGTCGGCTACCGGATGGGTGGCCCTGTACTGGCACTGCTGACCATGCTGGTATGGGCATTACCGGTGCTGACGGTCATGACCGTCCTTTCGTTCCTTTATCAGTTCCTGGCCGGACAGGGGATCTCCGTCGAGATACTGCGCTATATCGGGCCGATGGCAGTCGGATTCATCATCCTGGCCGCATTCCGCATCGGGCGCAAGGTGGTCACTGATACGCCAACTGCATTGCTGATGATTTTTGCTGCAGCAACCACTTATTTCATCCGGGCACCCTGGATCTTCCCGCTGGTGCTTGTCATCGGCGGAGCTGTTGCCATCCTGCTGGAGAAAAAGGGGGATATCTGGAACCATGTGCAAATCAAGCCGCCCTGGATTTATTTGATCGTCTTTACCCTGCTGGCCCTCGGAAGTCTCGCCATCGAGGGAATCACCCAGCACCGGCTCGCCCATATCTTCGAAAATTTCTACCGGTACGGGTATCTGGTGTTCGGCGGCGGCCAGGTGGTCGTGCCGGTGATGCACAGTGAACTGGTGCAGTTGCGACAGTACATGACCAATCAGGAATTCCTTACCGGCTACGGACTCGTCCAGGGATTGCCGGGACCTATGTTCAGTTTTGCCGCATACGCAGGCGGACTGGCCGCACGAAACGGCTCCGCAATCTTCCAGGTCACCGGAGCCATGCTCGGCGGAATCTGCATCTTCCTGCCAGGCATCCTGCTGATCTATTTCGTCTATCCCGTCTGGGAAAACCTGAAGCAGATCCGCGCCGTGCGCATCTCACTGCGCGGGATCAATGCGGTGGCCGGAGGACTGATTGCTATCGCCGCACTCATCCTGATGCAAGCCAGCGGCATAAAACCTGACCATCTGCTGGTAAGCACCCTGACCGTATTGCTGCTCTCCACACGCAAAATCCCCGCACCCCTGATTGTGGCCGGTACCCTCGCCGCTGGCTTCCTGCTCTGACCCTGAAAAGACAGTCATAGGCAAATCAACAGGCCAGATTGCAGACTCGCGTGAAAGCCCGTCCGTCAAAGGAACATCCTTGAAATTTTTCGTACTACTATCGCTCGATTTCTTGTTTGGAGAAGATTTTATGGACGATGGACGATGGACGATGGACGATAGACGATGGACGATGGACGATAGACGATGGACCCTATGGACCTGATGGACCTGATGGACCCTATGGACGAGGACGATGGACTTTGATGGACAGGTTGGCGGCTGACAGCTGATGGCTGTGGGCGGCAGCCCACGCCAAGTCTTTTCGTGTCTTTTCTTTGTTAAAAAAACTATATGGATGCCCTCTATATCGTTATTGTGACAAATTGTCGCATCTTTTAAAGAATATTTGTTCCATGATGGCACATTTTTCAAGTCAAATCTGGCTGGTTCCGCTGAAAATGCCATTGCACAAGTTGGCATGACTTATGCTATTCTACAACTGTAATTGCTGGCGTACCGCCATGGGTAACAATGGAACCTGTGGCAGGCCGCCGCTTGTGCAACCAGGAACCAGAAATAATCAAAGGAGGTGTTTGATATGCTGTGGACATGGCCAACAAATCGGTATGGAAGTGTGTGGGGTGAATTAGATCGGCTGCAGCGTCAGATGAACCGGCTCTTCGAGCCCTTTGCCGGCGGCCAAAGCAACACCGGAAATTTTCCGGCTGTCAACCTTTGGAGCGGGGAAGACAAAGCGCTGCTTACCGCGGAATTGCCTGGCATTGATCCCGACAAACTTGAAGTGACCGTCAAAGACAACACGGTCACCATCCGCGGAATCCGTGAGCGGGAGGAACTCAAAGAGGGCGAAAGCTATCTGCGTCAGGAATGCGGTGCCGGTACCTTTGTGCGGTCGATTGCACTGCCCTTCAAGGTCGACGATGCTCGCATATCGGCCGAGTATCAAAAGGGGATTCTGCAACTCACTCTGCCGAGAGCGGAAGCTGACAAACCCAAAAAAATCACAGTCAACGCGGGCTGAACAGAAACTGGCAACGAAAAGGAATATGAAAGGAGGATTCGACAATGGCTGAATCAGCAATGTGCAAACGCGAATCACAAACTCCGGCCCGGACGGAACGAGCGCAACAGACCCCTGTCTTTACGCCAAGGGTCGATATCCGGGAAATGGAAAGCGGTCTCATTCTGGTAGCGGACATGCCTGGAGTCGATGAGAGCAGTGTCACGATCGATCTCGAAGGCAGCGAACTGACCATTCGGGGAACCTTCGTACCGAAAGCACCAGAAGGCTACACACTGACATACCAGGAGTATGCCAGTGGCGACTACGAGCGCGCTTTTACGCTGGGCGACACCATCGACCGCGAAAATATCAAGGCCGTGGTCAAAGACGGTATCCTGCGGCTAACTCTGCCGAAGGTAAAGGAAGTCCAGCCAAGGCGTATCGCAGTCAACGCAGGCTGATAACGATGAATACCGGGACGCCACCGACGGCGTCCCGGTCTCATTAATACAGCTCGCCCAAAACCTTAAAGCGTTTTTAACTAGACCCCGTTCAAAAAGGCTTTTTAACCACGGAACACACGAAATACTTGGCGTGGGCTGGCGCCCATAAGCGTTAAGTTGTCCTCTATCAAATCATACCGGGAAAGCGGTGGTGTGTTTTGTTGACTAACATCATTTTGTGCACAGGGGTGAAGATGCAGACTTGTGTTTACTCAATGATTTGTCTCGGAGAGATTGCTTTTGTGTAAACACAATCCGTTACACAGGAAAATCTTGTCGACAGTAAAAGGTGAAAGATATCTGTTTTCCACGAAAATTGATCAGGAAATGAAAACAACTTAACGCTTATGGGCTGGCGCCCACAACCCAATTTTTTTAACCACGGAACACACGGAAATCTTGGGGTGGACTGACGTCCACAACCTATTTTTTAACAACAGATTTGATGCAATTCCTTCCAACTTTCCGTGGCGATGAACAGCCCGAAAGGGTATACAAAAAGGCATAGGGGATCGATCGGCGATGTTGGAATCAACCCCGAAGGGGCGTGACATACCAGCCCAGGGCAACGCCCTGGGTCGGAGATCACCCGAAAAGCAAAAACCCTGAAAGGGCGTGACATAAAGAACCTCCTTGGAAGAGCTTGCAAACTTTTCAGGCAGTGTGGCACAGACTACGGTAAAAAGTACTTCTTGGATTGAACACAACGATG
>JAQVUB010000222.1 GCA_028699735.1 Lentisphaeria bacterium
TGGGGGTGATCGAGTAGCTGATCAGACCCAGCTTCTTCAGGGGTGTGCAACCAAGAGCTTTTTTGAAGACATCCTGGAAGCCAGCCACTTTGAGCCCGGGATATTCCGGATCAGCGGATTCGCGATATTCGATCATCATTTCAATGTCGGGAAGAACACTGCGACCAGCTGCATACAGGCCGCTTTCCGGGCCGACCAGAAGAAGCGCATTCCCATTGGCCGGAACCAGAACCGCGGCCGCCTCGAAGGTCGGCCAGTATTCGGACAGATAGCGCACGGAACCGCAATCGGATTCCATGCCATGCACCAGTACCGCATCAAAACCGGCGGCCTTCATGCCGGCCTGTAATTTGCTGATCCGTTCAAAATATTCTGCTTTCGGAATCGTTACTGCCATGTCGTTTTTCCTTGTGGGTTGGGGAAGGGAATTTGCCGCTTCCAATGAATACCTGATAATTAACCGAATTGCTTTTGATAAGCGACTATATATGATATACACCCAAATTCAGATAAAGCAAGTCTGATACCGGTTGACCTCCAAGCAAAAAGCTTTTTAACAACGAAAAGACACGAAATAACACGAAAATTTTGCAGGTAGCTGATGTCCCAACCTGATATTTTATCGTCGTAACTTGTTTTTTGCTGTGACTTGTTTGAATATAGACAGAATTTCTGAATGGCACGATCAAACTTCCTGCCCAACTTTAAAAAGTTCGTGCTTTTCGTTGTTAAATAATTCTTTTGGACACGGCATTCAGCTTGCGTTTTTGTCTGTTTGATATATACTATTGATAGATACCAAACAAGGGCAGAATGAGGTGATGCAATGGAAACAGCCAAAGTATTCAAGACAGGACGGTCGCAGGCGGTGAGGATCCCGAAGCACTTTCGTTTCAGTACCAGCTTGGTTGCGATACGGAAACAGGGTGACAGCGTTATTCTTACTCCGGTTACGTTCCAGATGACTCTGGAAAAGTTTTTGGCAATGCCGTCAATTCCGGATTTCAAGATTGACCGTGAAGCAGGCCTGAATGAGCAGAAACGGGAGCTTTTCTGATGAAAAATCTCTATATGCTTGACACCGATATGGCCTCATACGTGATTCGCGGGACATCAACGGAACTGCTTGAACGTTTTTCGGTTTACATAAAGCAACTCTGTATTTCCAGCATCACCGTTGCTGAACTGCAATTCGGCGTGGAAAAGAAAAAATCACCTTTGCTGACTGAAAAGGTTCATGCTTTCTGCGAACTCGTACCCGCAAAACCCTTTGGTTTTGCTGCCGCTCAACGCTATGGCAAGTTGCGTGCGGTACTGGAGAAGCAGGGAACGCCACTGGCTTGCATGGATTTATTGATCGCGGCAAGCGCACTGGCAGAGAATGCGGTGCTGGTCACCAACAATACAGAGCATTTCTGCAAAGTTCCGAGTCTGCCCCTTGCAAACTGGTTGAAATCTTGAATTTCCTGTTATCAGCTTTTTCCTACTCAAAACAAGTTTGTCAGGGGTTCGAGGATGAGGTTTTGCAGCAGCAGGAGGATTTTGCTCCACAAACTGTAGAATCCGTGTTTCCATTGACGGGTTACGGTGAGAGTAGCCAGGAAGAAGAGCAGTGCGTTCATGACCAGGATCATGCTCAGGGAAAAGACTTTGCCCTTGTGTTTTAGGTCAGCCTGCCCTTTGCCAAGCGCGATGAATGTCAGAACGAGGTGATAAGAGTAAGTGAGTCCCAGCAGACCGGCAAGCAATGGGTGGAATGTCCCCAGCGCACCGGGGTAAAACAGATCGAGCAGACCCCATATTCCGGTGAAAAGCAGAAAATAGAAGGGGATAAAATAGGGTGCCAGGATGATCCAGACATTGGGATTTTTGATCTCGACATATCCGCTGCTGCCCCCGCAGCGGAACTTGCCGGTTTCCTTGAAGAAGAGCTTGGCCATGATCCAGTGTGTGGTTTCATGACCGAAAACATAGAGCGGGGTCATGCGGCTGACCATCGTAAAGAGAGTGGAACCGAGCAGAAACCCTCCGGCAAAAACCCAAGTCAGGTGGTCTTTCGGGAAAAAGACGGCCGCTTCCAGTTCAGCCCAGATCAAAGCATAGGTCAACAGCAGAAAGACCGGCACACACAGCCAGCGAAGGAAAATGCCTGCGATTTTTTTCATCGTCCAGATTTTGCAAAATAAACAGGCAGAATACAATTCATCCGCCGGCTTGCCCCTTCCACTCAGGTAAAATTATGATTCCGGTTGCCAGCGGATCAGATTGCCGCCATAGGTCAGGCCGCCACCGAAAGCGACGGTGAGGATCAGGTCGTTGGGTTTCAGTTTTCCCTGTTCCTTAAGCTCATCAAGCAGGATGGGAATGGAGGCCGATGAGGTGTTGGCGACTCGATCGATATTGGCATGCAGGCGTTCGATCGGTATGTTCAGGCGTTTGGCCAGGGTTTCAAGGATTCTCATATTGGCCTGATGCGGGATAATGTGGGCGATGTCCTCGATTTGCAGTTTATTATCCTTCAGAATTTTAAGAACGACCTGTTCAAGAGCCCGCACCGCGATGCTGAAAGTGGTGCGTCCCTGCATCTGTACATACGAAGGAGCAATCGGCTCCCGCCCGCGAGCCAGACGGCTGCCGCCATCAACATAGAGCAAACGTGAATTCTCTCCGTCCGCACCCAGATAACTGTAGAGAAGGCCATTTTCTCTGGATGGGGTCAGAATGACTGCCGCTGCGCCATCGCCGAAGAGGATGCAAGTCTCCCGGCTTTCCCAATCGGTGATTCGGGAGAGCATTTCATTGGCCACAATCAGAACGGGTTTCTGGTTGCAGACTGCCCAGCACCGGGCCATTTCCAAACAATAGACGAAACCGGAGCAGGCTGCCAGCAGGTCGAAGGCGCCCGCATTGTTTGCCCCGAGGCGGTGTTGCAACAGACAGGCCGAAGACGGCAGATAGTTGTAATCGCCTGTGCAAGTGGACAGCAGGATCATCCCGAGCTCATCCGGCTCCATTCCAGCTTCTGCCAATGCTTTTTGAGAAGCTTCGAAGGCCATGTCGACCGGACTTTGCGAATCATCGGCAATTCGTCGTTGCCGGATTCCGGTATGGGAGAAAATCCATTCATCGTTGGTATCGAGTTTTACGGCAAGGTCATCATTAGTTACGACCCGGTCGGGAAGGTAAGAACCAGTACCGGCTATTTTTACATGTTTGTAAGGCAAATTCAAGTCTCCAGAAAGTTATTCAGGGGGCAGGTTAAAAATGTGTCGCAACCGTCCCGGTTGTGATTTCTGTTTGCCCTGCACCCGCACGTCAGCAGAAGGTAATCTGTCAGTGAAGCTGAGTGCAGCGGTATTTTTTTACAACGAAAGACACTAACGACCCGAAAAAAATTCATGGGGTGAACAATGAATTTCCCCAGTAAAAACCGTTTCCCATGAAATTTTTTCGGGTCGGTTCGTGCTTTTTGTTGTTAAAAAGAATTCCTCTGTTACCAAGTTTAACTGAGGCATTACAGCAGAAGCGGGTATCTCCGGAAATGTTTCTTGCAAGCAGGAAAAAGATTCGGACAACCTGTATAGTATAATATTTCGAGCGGTTTTTTGCAAAACGAGGTTTTGCCAAGTGCTTTATTGAGGGTTCGAGCATGGGAATTGTTGTTGATCATGATGCCAGAAGGCGGGAAATTCTGCAGAAGTCACTGTCTCTTTTTGCGGATTTCGGCTATCCCGGTGTAACTTACCAACAGCTGGCTGAACGCTGTGGCCTGGCCCGAACCGCGTTATACAAATATTTTCCCGGTAAACGCGAGATTTTTGACAGTGCCATCAGCCAGATGGTGAAAGAATTGGCGGAGGAGTTTCGCAGCACCGTCAATCAGCATCCGGAGCTGCAGGCTTCCCAGAAGCTCGAGCTGGTCATGATTCAGGTGATGCATCTTCTGTTCGAGCATGGCAAACTGTTGCAGGCAATCACCGAGTATTTGATTGCTCAACGCCGGCAGGGCGACAATGTCGCCCGTAAAGTCCGGCGACATACCATGGCACTGCGCCGGACAATCGTAAAATTGCTGCGGGAGGGAATGGATAACGGCGAATTTAAGACGATGCGCTGTGATTTTATCGGCGATGTCCTCTACGGCATTTTTGAGTCGGCTGCTCTCCGAGTGGCCGTTGTAGATACCGCCGATATGGATACCATGATTAATTCCTGCAAAGTCGCCATCGAGGCCCTGAAAAAAGAAGGATGATGACAATCGGTCCGTAGAACGGTTTTTCGTTGTTAAAAAATACTACTGCCTTCGCAGACCCTTATCAGGCACGGCCTTGATGTTTTTCGAAATGCTGAATGATGTTGTCGCAATAGGAATTCAGCGCACCGACATCCGATCCGCAATTCAGAAACTGATAGCCCAGGTCATAATATTTCTGCATGGTGGCCGGCCCGCACACCGTTCCAGCATATTTGCCGTATTTCCGGGCAGTATCCGCAATCAGGCGCCGCACGCGATCGACTTCGGGATGTTCCAGTTCGCCGACATAACCAATGGAATGGCTGAAGTCGCCCGGCCCGAAAAAAATCATATCGATTCCGGGCACCTGGCAGATTTCATCGAGTTCTTCCAGGGGTTCGGGGTCTTCGATCTGCACAATCAGCAGTCGATTTGCATTGGCAAAGGCAGTATATTGGCTTGGTGGAATGCGGCAGAAAAGACCATCGGCATTGCCGCCATCGAGGGGACGTCTGCCCAGGGGCTGGTAACGCGTCCAATGCACCAGTTCGCGGGCTTCTTTTGCGCTCATCAGATGCGGGACCATGATTCCGGAGGCATCTGCTTCCAGCGGGAGGATGTAATCGGAATAGCAGCCCTTCTGCACTCGCACGATGACATCGGTGTCGAAGGCTTTTGCCGCCAGAATCTGCGCTTCCATCGTGGAATAGTCCATCGGGACATGTTCCTGGCAGATCCAGATGCAGTCGAATCCCGCCATTGCGGGAATCTCAGAAGCCCGGATGCATCCGAAATTATTTTTAAAAGACAGCACCCGCTGTCCTGAACGCAATTTATCGAGAACTTTACTGCGGCGTGGAATATTCGCCATTGACAGACCTCCATAGATATCCTTCATAAACAAAAAAACTTCAGTCCCTCTGAAGAAACAGAAGTTTTCAGAAAAAGCAACTGGTTCAAAATTCCGAGAAATAAAAATCTACCATAATCTGAATTTTGTTCAATGCAAGTGCATCCCGTTTTTTT
>JAQVUB010000223.1 GCA_028699735.1 Lentisphaeria bacterium
GCCAACTCACCCGCCCCAATCTGAGCAAGAATCTCATCCGTTATCTGACGATATTGAGGAGTTTTCATACAAGACCTCTTATATTACATGTCCTAATCACTGATATATTATAAGCGTGAATTCAACCTTGTCAAATCAGCCCATTGGTTTTTCAAGTCGCAGGGGAATGCCATAGCAATGCGTCAGTAACCACCCCGGCGGGAATAATACCGGGGACAATTTGCAGGTTACATGCCCTATGGGGGGGGGCGGCGGCGCATGTAGTTCAGGCCTGCTCCCCATCCCCCGGCTTTCCGGTCATGGAACATAGGAGTATTCTGTAGTGCTTAGTGCTTAGTGCTTAGTGCGGGATAGTTGCATGGGACGTATGGGAAGTATGAATAAGACAAGAGGACAGTGAAAAAGACTGCGCACCCTGCACCCCAATACTCTTTACTTAACGTTTTTTAACCACGAAAGGCACGAAAAGACACGAAATTTTTGAAGGGAAGCAGTTGTCCCAACCTGATACCTCATCGTCAAAATTTGCTTTTTGTTGCCATTTGGCTTGCATTACAACAGAATTTCTGAATAATACAATCACCACACCAACCCAACTCTAAAAAAAGTTCGTGCTTTTTCGTGCCTTTCGTGGTTAAAAAACGTTAAGTTAAGAGTATTGGACCGAAGCCCGGAGGGCGAGGGAACCGGGGGTTATTTTAGTGTGGCCCTTTGGGCCGGGTACATCGCCCCAAAAAGTGTCAGTAATACTTAAAGTAATTGCATCAAAAGTGAAACAATCCCAAAGAAATTTCAGAGAGATTGAGTTCTCTCAAGTCACATCATATTGTAGCCGCACCCCTCTGTATTATGGCGCTTTTGATGGGAAAACATAGCGTTCGCGTTTTCTGGTTACTCTGCCGTACTGGATGGCCTTTTCCGGGCAGTTTTGCAGGCAGGCCATGCAATGCGTGCAATGCCCCTGCCAGACCGGCTTCCCATTTTCGAGAATAATATTATTCACTGCACAAAGTCTTTCACAGAGTCCACAGTTGCTGCAGGTTGAATCGACCCGAAATTTCTGGTCGCGGCAATGTTTGTTGAACAAGCCCCCGGCGACACAGGTCAACAGAGCAGGCACAATCCCACGCTTGATCTGGAATTCCTCCCGGCCAGCCAGAACCGCTTCACTGATTTCTGCAATCCGCTTCTCCGCTGCCGAAAGCTTTCGGGTTATCCGCTGCTCGCTGTCACGGCTTCCCAGCAGAATATAATTATTTGGCATCTGCACGGAATATCCACTGTTGATGCGAAAGTGCTTTTGCAGAAAAGCAATACAGTTTCCTGCCGTTTCTCCCATCGTACAGACTGCATAGACAAATGTCCCTTGCGGAATCTTCAGAGTTTTCACAAAATCAAGGACACAACGAGGAGGGCGCCAGGCATGCACTGGAAAAACCAGTCCGAGACGTTCCCCAGCTGCCGGGGATGGAGTTGCTTCCCCATTCTTCAGAAATTCGAGCATATTGACTGCCGTATCCCCGGTTTGTGAAGCCAGCTTTTGCGCAACCCATGCGGAATTCCCCGTAGCTGAAAAATAATAGATCATATGCGCCCGTCCCCAAAAACGCTATTTTTTTGTCCCGGTGATTCGTCCCCTGGCATCCCGGTAAATGGTCGTATTTCCGTTGCAACTGGAGCTGCCCGTTTTCCTTCCGGATGCATCCCGGTAGATGGTGCGGTTGCCATGAACCGTTGCGGTGCCGGTGATTCGTCCTGATGCATCGCGATAGGTCGTTTTGCTTCCATGTTCGGAAGCGCGCCCGGCCATCCGACCGCTGGCATCATAATATCTGGTGACATTACCCTGTTTCCTGGCAGTATGCGAAACACGCCCTTTGGCATCGCGGTATGTCGTCCGCGAGCCTTGGGTCACTTCCGTTGCCTGCCTGCGCCCGCTGCTGTCACGATAGACCTCCCGCTCCGCAGCAAAACCGGGTAGCGCAAGCAGAAAACTAACAATCAACAACCCCTTTCTCATCGTAACACCTCCAGTATGTCGTTTCCGCTACCCGATGCCTGATCATAGTATATAGGACAAAACAAAAAAAACTGCCAAAACAGATTTTTTGAAGAAGAACCCCATAATGCCTCCCTTATGCAGAGTCTTTGACCCCCGGAATCATGTTCTTCCAAGCAGTCTACTCAAGGTATCCTGCAAGAAGCACTTGCCTCGCGCGCGCGGAGGGAATGGTCAGCCCCCTGGTTGGGTGGGGATCGGAGTTTTCTGAACCGCAACGAAAAAATAGTACTGCAAAAACGAATTTGCAAGAAGAATCATAGGGAATCATGCAGAAACATAACCATTCCTGAAAGTCATCCTGATTCCCTTTCGTCATAAGGTTTCTGGCCTTAGGGAAGAACAAGCTTCAGGCAGAAGCACTCTGCATAAGTGATGCATTACGACAGCCCTGCTTTTGCAGACACCATGCAAGAAAACAGGTTTATCCAGCTGGATATTGCCAATGATCGAGGTCGTCGCTCCAGGCAATGCCAATACAGGCGTACTGATCGAATATGGTTTCTTCATCCTGCGGACCGGTTCCGTGATAAAAGAGGATTGCCTTGCCGATACCGGGCACGTGCCGCAAATCCAGTACCATGCCTGCGGTAAGTCGCCCCTGCGCCCAAGGCCACTTTTTCTGCCCAAGGGTGATCAGCGTTCCGGTGTCCTGCCAGTGCAACAGGTCGCTACCCACTTTTTCGGCAATCCCGTTATGGGGTGAATGCCAGAGCCGGTAGCGCCCGCCATCTGCCAGAACGCAGACGTTTTCACCGCAATCCGTACTGCCGCAAAACTGCCAGTGCCGCAAGTCCATGGAACGCGAAACAGAGACTCCATTTTGTTTAAAAAAGCAGTGCCAGATTCCCTCACGGCTCCGTATCAGATAGGGATCAATCATGCGCCCCATAGCTGCTTCGGAGACATCGTCCCCTTTCACCCGCAATAGATCCGGAGTCTCCCAATGCAACAGATCGTTCGAACGCAAAGTCCAAATGCGCGAACGCTCGTTGCCATACTTTTCTCCATTTTCACGGCAATAGGTCTGGCAACAGAGATAATAAAAACCAGCAAAAAAAATAATATTCCCCGGGCTGGAAAAATTCATTGCCGGATTTCGCTCTGTTAATTTTTGGACGAGTGAGAAATGTTGCAGATCAGCACTTGTGGTCATTGCCAAATAGAGAAAGACGCGCCCGTCCGGCTCCGTTTCCACCAAAGTGAAATACAGATAAAACATGCCGTTGTGGAAATAAACAGCCGGATCGCGGTATGCAGTATGCTCATCCCCTCGTAACAGGATCGGTGATGTCAGTGTTGGCAAATTGAACATATACACCCCAACAAAAATCAGCTGCAAAGAGACTCGAAAAAGATTCGGTCATCATGCCAAATTAATCACCGGATGAAGTTTATGCAAGCCCGTTTTTACGATTCGGCATATCCGCAATTGCCGGCAAGTAACGCGTCAGATACTGAATGACAATGGTATTTTTTTACTACAAAAGACACAAAATGACACGAAAAAAATTCATGGGGAGTACGACGCATTCTAGGCCTCTTTCATGAAATTTTTTCGGGTCATGGCTGCTGAACTGCATTGCGGAAGCCTTTCCCGGCTTCAATACGCTGTGCCAAAGTGGATGCAGGAGCATCGCCGCTGAAACCCAGGGCATAGCCATCCGGCAGCAGAAATGCCAGCGTGAAATGCTCCTGGTTTTGTCGCATATAATAACCTCTTCTGCGTACTTCCTTGCGGATTTTCGCAAAAGCCGCCAGACTTCCCCACATGCCTGCACCATACTCTTCAAAAGGATATTGCTTTTCAAGAGTCGTGACGGCTTCGGAGGCGCCTGACTGCAAAACTACCGCCGTGGTTGAGGTGTAAGGCGCAAAAACGATTTCCGGGGTTTTCTGCAATTCACCTGGGCGATCCAGTGAAATCCGCAACACGCAACGCACCATGCCGGCATCAATCGTCGAAACGGTCAAGGTATCATGCGGAAATTTTGCGTTCAGCTGCAAAAGTTCCCTGCCCATCCTTTCCCGCTGCGCCTCCTCACGCATGCCTGCAACCAGTTCGAAAATGGCCGGTCCGGTCGTAAAACGGTTCATCGCATCCTTGACCAGAAATCCTCGTGCGCATAAAGTGCGCACGAGATTATGCGCCGTATTGACTTTCAGCCCGGCTGCATCGGCAAGCTCATTGAGACGCATGCCGCCGGAACGGGAACCGGCCATACGCAACAATTCCAGACCGCGAACCAAAGATTGCACCAGCTCTGAACCCGGCATGCGCTTTCCTCCTCTGTGACAACCGGAAAACCTTTCCGGCTTGCAAAAACGTTAATCGATTCCCTCATTCTTGGAGGGGCGGAATTTCGTGCCGGGAGCATATTCGGGTTCTTTCGACCAGTCCACACTCCATTGCGGACGGCGACGGAACTTTTCCTTGAATTTGTTTTGCAGGACGCCGCGTGATTCCAGGCTGATCATGCAGGCACGCGTGCAACCGCGGGCACCGCAGACCGCCTGTCCGGTATTGTAAAGATTACGCGGTTTGTGATAGAAGGGAGACCATTCGCCAGGGACTGAATCCGGATGCATACTTTCCCCTGTATCTGACTGCATATAGGGATCTTTCTGTTCCACACCGCTGTGTTTTGCCCCGCGAAAAGCAAATCCACATTTCGACATGTCCAGATCCGACCATTCCACTTCACGCCCCGCCAGCGTCACCTTGACCGTCTTCTCAGTAGAAAAACATTGTCCAGGGCAAGCCCGGACACAGGCCATGCAGCGGTTGCACAGCTGCGGCCCATCATATAACGGATCCTGCTCCAGTTCAACATCAGTCAAGACAATGCCTACACGACAGCGAGGCCCAAACTGAGGACTCAAAAACATCTTGCTGAAACCAATTTCCCCAAGACCGCACAAAAAAGAAGCGATCCGCAACTGAACCATCACATCAGGCTGAGGCTGACCCGGACGGGCCGGTCGGCTGTAGTTCCGCGACGCATAACCCTCGTTATCTACCCCCCGCCAGTCGCTTTGATGCCCCATCGGGATCGCCTCATATCCCTGATCTTCAATGAATTTGCTCAGATTGATAACCGTCATCGGCATGTATAAATAGGTGATGCCACCATACCCCATCGCCGAATAATTACTCATGTACGTGCCTTCCTCAACACCAC
>JAQVUB010000004.1:0-12777 GCA_028699735.1 Lentisphaeria bacterium
AACATGCCCCCGTCGGTTCTCAGTGCCTGAAAGTACCATTGCGCCGCCCGGTGAAAGCAGTCCCGGAAGCGTTCATCCCCCGTTTCCCGGAAAAGTTCGAGCATAGGGAAGCCCCACCAGTATGCATGCCGTGGATGAAGCAAATGTTTCTTTTTATCACAGGGAATGTAGCGGATCCAGTTTCCGGCAGGCTTTTCCTGCTTCAGAAGCGTTGCGGCAGTCTTCAGTGCAATCTCCAGAAAACGCTTTTCGCCGGTCAGGCGCCAGCCAGTCAGAAAGACGGCATCATCAAGCAGAGGTCGATTTTGAGCGGCAGGCGTATCGTAGCGGAAGATTTTTCCCCGGGAATCGTAGATATCCCTGAACAGGCCTTCATCCGGCATCCAGGCTTTTTCGGCCACCCAGTTCAAGGCCTTTAAGGCAGAGTCCTGATACAGTTGCTTTCCGGTTGCTTCGGCAAGCCGGAAAAGCCCGTCCAGGGATTCCAGGATGGCTGAAGTATTGATTTCGTCGGGGCAGGATTCGTAGGCGGGAAACAAACCTTCGTCTGCTCCAGCCTGGTATTGATTTGCCAAAAGGAAACCAGCGCAGAATTCGGCCTGGCTGAGCAACTCCGGTTGCCGGAGTCTTTGTGCAGCGGCGACGAATGCTTTCATCGCTTGGCCGGTATGCCAGTACGGGCAAAAGCTGTCCCAAATGCCGGTTGCTGCGCAGTATTCACCCCGCATGGCTCCGCGCCATTCACGATACGGCAATGCCGCCCCAAAACTTCCAATTGGCCTGTTTTCGCGGTTGCAGGCAGTATTTGCAAGCCAACGCAGAGCAAGATTCAAATGTTCAAGAAGCTGTTTATTCATATCTGCGTCACTTTCAAAACGCGAAATTCTTGTAGTCGTGCTGGCAGGGAAATCCATCACAAAGAAGCAGACGTTTTTCATTGGACAGGGCAACCATTGACCAGAATGTACGGGACTTTTCCCCTTCTCCATGACGACAGGGCGCTCCATCACCATGCAAACGCAATATGCCAAGAAGCTCCGGTAATGATTGCGGCGGAGAATTATCGGCAATTTTCCGGAGAAATTCACGTCGCTGCTGACCGATTATTTTTCCTTCAGGAGTGCGGGTATCCGCATTTTCCAGGCCAGGGGTCTCGTAGAGATTCGTGGCAAATTCAAACGTTTTTCTGCGGCTGCGAAGATGAACACAGGGCACTGCGGCATCAAGCATGGCATTGTCACCCGAACAATCTCCCAGGGCAATTGCAAAACCCTTGCCTGTCAGGGGAATCGACAGAACCTCTGCAAGCACTTCTTCAACCGTGCGGCATTTTCGCATCAATTGGTAGAAGCGCAACCGGATATCGAGACGAATCCCGGGGCGTTCGTAGATGGAGCCGACCGATCCATGGGTATTGGCCAATCCTGAGGAATTCAGCATATCGAGACCGCTGAGCCAACCTGCGTAAGTGACTTGCAGAAAAGCCATTCCCTGATCCGGAATGACACGCCGTACAATGAAAGGGTTCCGCATTTGTTCAAAAGCGGGTCCGTCATTGTTTTTGGAGATCAGCTGTCCGTGCTCGGAATGACGCACGATCACCGGGGTGCAACGATTAGCAGAATCAAAGGTATCCACGCAATTTAAAAACAGAAGCTGAGAAAAAGCTACTCCAGCGCCTTCGGAAACCCCAGTCAGCTCATCGTATACCTCAGGAGCATAACGCAGCAGAGACTCTTCAGCCAATGCGGTAAAACGCAAATAAACTTCGCTACTGGGTTCCGGCAATAGGGCAGAGGCTATTTGCAGTCGGATCTCCTGCTGTGCCTGCTCACCATACTGACGCCCGCATTCTCGGACATTTCCATGGCACTCAATGTATTTCATGAACATCTCCGCCAACGCAAATTCACCGGTAGCAACATTAGCCCCCCGCCCTGCACGCGAGAAGCACTTTCGTTGTCACAAGGCAAAAAATAACAGCCAATGCAGAATCTGTTGCAATGTCATTGATCACAGATAAATTATAATGCAGATGGTTAAGCAAGGCAATATCATTTTTGAAACATTTTATTCTGGAATTGTAGCAAATGGAAAGAATTCAGGATTTTTTCTTTTCCCTCTATTCCGGCGATCTTGGTTTTTATGTGCGTTCAATAGGTCATTTTCATTTGCAGCCTGATGAACGTGAGCGTGTCAAACGAGCCAATTTCGGGGAGATTTTCTGGTGTCTTGGTGGACGCGGAATTTTTGACTGGAAGGATGGCCGCAGTCACATCTTACGCCCAGGGCAGGTTTGGTATTATCCTCCGGGTTCTTTACAGTCCCACCGTCCATGGCACAGCAAGTTTCATTATCGCTGGCTATCGATTGACGGCCCTTTTACTGCCCAGCTTTTTTCAGCCATGGGAATTTCGCCCGGCATCACCTGGTGTGGAGATTGTCCGGAGACCCTTTTCACCCGGATTGAACTGGGCATTCAGGAGTCGAAGAAGCAGATGGATTTACTGGTGGACGCCTTTGCCATCCTGGCCTGTATTGCTGGAGGAGGAAACAGCAAGCGAAGGATTGGCAGTTCCCAGGCTGCCCGGGAACTCTCTGACGAAAATTTTCGTGATGCCACTTTGACCGTCAGCAAATTGGCTTGCCGTCTGAAACGCCATCGCATTTCGCTGAATCGGAGTTTTCGCGAAGCCTATGGCATCAATCTTTCTGAATATATCATGTCACTTAGGCGGCAGGAGGCCTTGCGACTTATCCGCGACAGCGACCTGCCACTGAAGGAAGTGGCACTTTGCAGCGGTTTCTCCTCTGCCGGATACTTCATTCAGAGCATTCGCAAAATTACCGGTATGACCCCGGGCGAATTACGAGAAAAAACGGGGCAGCACCCCCTGGAAATTTTCTCCAAAAACGAACTCTAACCCCTTCACAAAGCGTGTCCCCTGCCCTCGCACCCTATGCTAGAACCCATCCAAAAAGTTTTTTAACCACGAAAGGCACGAAAAAAACTTGGCGTGGACTGACGCCCACAACCCATGTAAGTTGTAAGTTGTAAGTGGTTGGGGATATCTTCGATCCTGTCCATGATAGATCCGACTGATCTGATCTGATCCGACTTGTCCGACTGATACGACTGATCCGATCCGTCGGAGATAAAAAAGACGGGCAATGGCGGTACCTTAAAGGAACCTGTATGCCAATAACTTGAAGATTCATTTTCAGAAAAATCTTGCTGAAAAAAAATTGGCAATAGTAGCACGAACTTTTTTAGAGTTGAGTTAGTGGGTTGATCGTAACATTCAGAAATTTTGTTGGAATTCAAGCCAATGACAAAAAAAAGCAAATTTCGACGATGAAAGATCCGGTTTGAACATCAGCTTACCTACAAAATTTTCGTGCCTTTTAGTGTTTTTTCGTTGTTAAAAACGCTTTTTGGACGCCCTCTACCTAATGCCATTCGGGGTATTGCAGACCAGCAGTGATGCGTGTGCCGGCAGCAGATAATCCCCGGAGATGGTTTCGCCACTCCAGAGATTGCGTACCGGTTTTTTCAGGGTCAGGGCTTTCGGGAAACTCTGCCAGTTGATCCAGGCTTCCAAATCCCCTTTTTCTGATTCCATCCGCCAATGTCCTGCAGGCAGATTGCCAAGCCCCTGGAACATCGAGTTCCAGCCTTTGAGGCGTGGAGCAAAAAGGGCAGTTCCGGTACGGAGGAGTTGTTCGGCTTCCGGTGAAAGGCTGGTCAAATCGCCGCCGATTTCGCAAATACTGCCGCCGATCAGCGCCAGCGTGGCCCAGGTCTCATTTTCCTGCCGGGAGATATTTTTTGCCCAGCCGAAAGAATCCGCGTCACAGAGATGCGCATCGCCCTGGTAGAACAGAGAAGCCACCGTCTGCCATTGTGCGGAACGCATAACCTCGGACCAGGTTCCATTGCCGATATCGATCGAGGTTCGTGCACCATGTGACCAGCGCCCGACAAAGGGATTGCCGGCATTGGTATTGCAGCAGGTCAGCAGATAACCGGACTCCGGCACAAATTCAGCAACATCACTGAGAAACTGATTTCGCAATTCAATAGCGGTGTGCGTCCGGTTCTGGAACTGGATATCAGGCACCTCAAACATCTCCGTCCAGAAATCGAGTTTGAGGCCGTCGTAATCCCAGTCCCGGAAAATCGTCTGCCAGCAAAGCCGGGTATGTTCACGTACCTCAGGAAGTGAATAATCCAGCCAGGCAGTCGGCTTGATGAACTGTTTTTTACCGGAAAGTTTCAGCAGCCAGTCCGGATGCTGCCTCGCCAGTTCAGTATCAGTCCGGATGATTGAGGAAGACCAGATGGCCGGGCGGACACCGGCTTTGCGAATATCTGCGGCAAGCGCACGCATTCCCTGAGGAAAAAGCTGGGGATCGAAACCCGCGTCCGGCCTCGGGTAAAAGTTATCGAGTCCGTGAAAGCTGGTTGTGCGGGCACTTGAGCAGTTGCGCTGGTAGCCATCGTCAATCATGATAAAGGCCGGTTTATCACCAGTGAGCTTATGCAGTGCTGCGGCATTGCTGACGATGTAATCATGATCAATATCGCAATGGCCGCGCGGACGGATGTTGTAATTCCAGGATCCCCACAGGATGGCTTCCCGCAGAATCGAGTTCTTTCCGGCAAATTCCATGCGCCGCCCCAGCAGTTTATGATATTCCGCCATTGCCTCATGAATATCCCCCTTCGTATGCAGCAACAGCCAGCGTTCACTGGAGAAGACTTTACCGGAGGGCAGCGGAATTGACGGGATGCCCAACCAACTCTCACTAGCCTGGAAGCCAATTTGTCCGGCGCGCTGTTTCAGTTCCCAGACCGGTTTGCAGCGATCCTGGCTGAGAACGCTCATCAGTACCGTGCCATGATCCGGATGTGTAAAGAAAATGCCGGGGAAAACCAGGTCTTCGGACAAGCCAAAACGGCCTTCTGTCTTTTTCAACGGCTGCAACGTATCGGCTGTAAAAAGGCTGTATCCGCCAAAATAGGCCTCGCGCTTGAACAATTCGCCATGAAAGACATTCCAGGCCGCCGAAGATGCCTCCAGAAGACCATCAAACATGGTGATTTTGCGGATTTGCAGCGTCCTTCCCGAACCGTTCTGCAGGGTATTCCAGAATTCCACTGCATCACCGGATAAACGGCGCTGGTGATATTGCAATGACAACTCCGGCTGCTCCAACCCGCCGGCAACACAATTGCCCCGGCTCGTTTCAATGCGGGATTTTCCGCACACCAGCCGCAATGCTCCTGCTTTGCCAAACTGTGCCTGAATCCCATTTTCGTCAAAAAACATTTCGCAATTCATCGTAATCCCTTTCAGAACTGCTTAAACACCCGTCATTGAAAAGACCGCCCACAACGAAACGGCATTACCATACACATGCAATTAGACTTTGCAATCACCCAAAATACACTAGATTCGATAAAATTTGGTATTATAAATCATAATACCAAAATGCCGAACAGAAGCCGATCTGGCATAGGCTCTGCGCAAAAAGACTTTCTGGGAGATTTCTTCAGCAGAAGTCATCGATTCTCACATTCGGATTTGTCAGCTGCAAAAAATCTCATGCCTTTTCGTACACACTATCATTACATTTCTTGTTTGAAGAAGATTTAATGGACGACAGACGAAGGACAAGGGACGATGGACGATAGACGATGGACCTGATGGACCCTATAGACCTTATGGACGTGGACGATGGACGATTGACTTTAATGGACAGGTTGACGGCTGATAACTGATAACTATGGGCTGTGGGCGCCAGCCCACCCCAAGCCTTTTCGTGCCTTTCGTGGTTAAAAAACGGGTTGTGGACGCCAGCCTGGATCGGCAATCAGCGGTCGCTTTCCCTCAGGGCAGTTGCAGCAGCAGGGTGTAACTTCCCTGGTTTCTTTCCGACTGGCGAAAATGGCTTTGCCGAAGCGGTTTTTTCCAGTTGCGGAGCAAGCCGGGATCATTCACCGAAAACGCGGAGCAGCTCATTTCGGAAAAATCCCCGGATGGGATGATTTGAATGCGCGCGCGCCCATTCTGCAGCAACATTCCCTGAGAATTTATTTCGCTGCGGCCGACGCTGTAGATTGGCAGCAGCAAATTCAATAAACGTCTGCTTTCCCAACAATCCGTTATGGTGAGGGAATTTTGCTCCGGATCAATAACAAAGGTGCGTTTCAGGGAAATCAGTTGCAGTTCTTCGGGATAGCAGGTGGACAAGTCCATGCTGAAAATCTGTTTCTTGCCCTCTTGTCTACATTGGACCTGGGCAGCGCAAGCCTCCACACCGGTTTTCTGGCCAAGTCCATTAAACGATGGCACGTTATGTCCCAGGGAGTTGATCAGAATATGTTCATAACGCTGTGCTGAAAAGGTAAAACGAGTGTATTCCGGAGCGCCCAGATCGACAATCAGAGGGAGATCGTGCCGCATCAGAATAAACTGGCCGACATCATTGTGATTGTGATGCTCCGCATTGTGCCCGGCTTTCGCGGCAAAGGAAAAATGCCGGTTGCTGATAAAAAGAAGCTGGGTTTCGGGATAATAGGCCGTGTGATCCTCTGAGATGCTCGGACTGCGAAATTTTCCGGGCAGCCAGAATAAATGGGCAAGAACCCGGTTGACCGGCGATTCAGGGGAAATATTGCGGAAGCGTCCACGCGGTTTAAAGTGGTGCATCCCTGCCAGGGCGAAATCCTCCAGTTTCTGTGAACCGAGTCGTTCCGCCCAGCGATAGCAGAAAGCAAAAGGAACATTAACCTGCGGCGGACTGTCAGCAAAATTAGCATAATAATCTCCGCTGAGGTGCGCATCCGCAATAAATTCCGCCATCTTCTTCAACTGCGGGATTTGCTTGTACAAAGAAACGGCCTGCGGACTCAGCTGGCAGAGTTGTTCCAGAAACCAGACAAGAATTCCGGGAGAGACCGTCCAGTAGCCCGGTCCCTCGCTGCAGGCGCCATCCTCCGCATACAGTGACAAGAAGCGTTCGATAAAGGAGCAGAGCCGTTTCACAAGATGAAGCTGCCGTTCCGGCTGACCGGCGAGCACACGCCGCACCGTGCAGAGGACATTGGCACAGCACCAGGGTGTCCAGTTGTTGACCCCGGAACTCCAGGAAAAGGGAAAAGGTTCGATTTCCACCGGTTCCACCACCCTTTGCAGCAATTGGCGGTGCAGTCGCTTGTACAGATTATTCGACCAGGTCTGCAATTCGCTTCCCAACAGATCGAACGACATACTCAGGGTCATGCCGGTCTGGGCGCAAAACAGATCCACGGTCTCAAAAGGCTGATCCGGCAGCGGATCCCCCGAATGGGGAATATGTGCCGGCAGGCTCCAGGTAGCTTCGCAGCTGATCTCCCATAGGTAATCGATCATCTTTTCCAGAAAGCGCCCCTTGTATTCGATGCATTCAGCCAATATCAGTTGAGTCAGCTGTTGGCGACGCAAAAAATATGGAGTTTCATAATGGCGCCGGTTCCCATGACGGACAAATTCCATAAACAGACTGGCCGGAAGTGCCGGAATGGGGCGATTGAGCAACTGCTCCGCCCGCCTGAGCACTTGGGCGGCAAACTCCGTATTGGAATCCAAACGCATCCGTTCCTGCCACACCTCGCGGTCTGCGGCCGGCGGAAACAACGGAACAGAGTTCAAGGGCAACTGCAACAAATCAGACAGCTGTTTCATAAATCCCTCTCGTCAATAGAATAGAAAAACTCGCGCAATCAACCCCCACTTTCCATTCTCACCATTCTTTCCCTATCAGAGAAAAAACAGAACAGACTGACCGGACTCACCACTGATCAAGTTCTCTCTAAAACTTACAATTCCAAGCGTAATTTACAACATGCAAATCCGTGAATCATCGCCATCCTTCGGACAACCGTCCTCACCCACGCCCCCAGAAAATTGCACTAATGAAAAAAATAATTGCCAAATTGCAATATTACATATTGATTTTTTTGAGAAATAAAGTATAATACTATATAGCACTTTACAGGAGTCATATGCTGAATCATTTGGACATTGCATTGGACAGCGCTCTAGCCGAGCCCAAATATTGTCAATTAGCGCGTTTCATTGAGGATTATTTAAAGAAGAACCATGTGGTTCCCGGCACCCGTTTGCCCAGTGAGCGTCAGCTTGCGGAGCATTTTGGGGTCACCAGCGTGACTGCCAACCGCGGGTTGAATGAGCTGGTCAAACGTGGGATACTGGAGCGCAAAGTCGGTTCCGGCACCTACACGAAGGATTTCAGCAGCCACCTTCGTATTGGCATTTTCTGCCATGAAGAGGCGGCCATTTCCGATTACTATACCGGCACGGTATTAAAGACTCTGCATCAGTACTGGGAAGGTCGCGCGGATTTGATTTCCATGGTTCTTCGCCCGGAAGAGTACGAAGGCACCATTCAAAAATACCAGCTTTCGGGGATTGTTGTTCTATCCGTGCAGGAGGAATTCATCCCCTGTTTACTGCGTTTGCGTCAATCGGGGTATTCACTGGTTACCCTTGGCGTGACCCTGCCGCAGCTTGGCAGCATTTCCTTTGGTACAGATCATCGCATGATCTGCCGGCAGGCGGTGCAATATCTGGTTTCCCGTGGCTGCAAACGCATCGGCATGTTGTCAGTCTACAACCGGAAAACCGCGGTGATCGAGCGTGAACGAGGCTACGCCCGGGCCATGTACGAAGCCGGCTTGCCTGCTGATCCGGATTGGATCATCCGGCGCGACCATCCCGATGATGCGTTTCCACGGGAACAGTTTTCTTCGATCATGCAGCGCAAGGATCGTCCGGAGGCCTTTCTGATAGCCGCACACTCTGATTTCATCCCGTTTTACAACCTGATGCAGGAACTGCGTCTGCGCATCCCCGAGGACATCTCCGTCATCGGCTTTGATGATCCCGATTATGCTCGCTTCTTAAATCCACCGATTACCGTTTTCAAACAACCCATCGAGGGATTCACCCGGAATGCTGCTGAACAGCTGGAAAACCTGATGCTCAACCGGCAAATCCGGGATTTTCCACGCGGTGACGGCACCGTCATCGAACGCCAGTCCTGCCGCAGCGGAACCAACCCAGGAAAAACCGCATTGCCTCTGAAAAGGGAAGGAAAAAAATCTTCATGAAGCGAATTCTATTGTCCATATGCCTCTTATTAGGCCTTGTCAGTAAAGCCGGAAATCTGATCCGGAACGGAAATTTTGAGGAAGGTCTCGAATTCTGGAGCTGTGCGCAGCAGAAAGGAAGTACCCTTCTGCTTCATTCGTTGTCGGCGGAGACGAAATTCGGCATGAATTGTCTTCGCATCACTGGGGATGCGGGAAATCCGTCCAATGCCTGGGTATCCCTGTCCCAGGAGCTTCCTGTGCTTCAGGCCGGTACGGAGTATCGTCTGGCATTTCAGATGCGTTGCAGTGTACCCAATCCCAACAGCAAGCGCCTGGATATTGTTATCAGGCCCTATGATGCGGAAGGCCGTCTGCAGAAAGTCACCCGTTACGAAGCCAATCTGCTCTCCGACTTATGGACCTATTACGAAATGGTTTTCATTCCTCAGAAAGATCATGTCAAACATGTCCTGCTGATCACCAGTTCAAATTTCGCGAACGAGGACGCCGCTTATATGGATGAGCTGGATTTGCGGCAGGCCATTCCGCCAGGAGCGCCCTTTGACCCAGACCGCAGAATCAGCATCGCCAATCCGCAAAAGATGAATGCTGCCGGCATTGAAGCACAGATTGACCGGGAGACCAACCTGCTCGCCAGTTTGAGACTCGATCAGCGCGACATTCTGCCCGCCGCACGCAATGCCAGCGTTATTTTTGTGCAAAAAAACGATCAGGAATACATCCTCGACGGCAAAGAAAACCGGCATCCGGTTCTTCCTTTCAAGGCCAGATCAACCTACCAGTTTGTGGATGGCAATCTCTGTGAGACCGTAGAGATTGAGGCCTTGCAGGCTGCCGAAGGCTTTCTGGCGGCGTCAGCCTGGACAGACAAAGACAAGGGTGCAGTTCCCAAAAGTAGGTAGAGGCCGTCCAGAAAGGGTTCAGGGTCCAGGCTTAAAATGTGGCGTAACCGGCCCGGTTGCGATTTCTGTTAGCACTCCCACGCCTGAACGGTCTCGGGTGCCCGGGGCAGGGACTACCTACTTTTGGGAACTGCACCCCTTGTGATAAATTCGGGATGGGGCTGTCGATTGGCAACAAAAGATGGGGCGAGCGTAGGTCGCGCCCGCCGGTCGCGCCCAATGTTGGCGGTTCACTTTCATGACTGAAAAACTGCGGGGGCTATGGAGTGAGTCGGCTTGCCGACGCTTTGAAAGCGGGAGCAAGCTCCCGCACCAAAGACACAATTTCCACCGCAAAAAATCTTGCGCCAACAACAAGACTCGGCCGATAGTAGCACGAACTTTTTTTAGAATTGGTTTGGTGTGTTGATAGAATCCATCTGAAATTCCGTCGTATTTCAAGTCAATGACAGAAAAGAAAGTTTCGACAATGAAATGTCATGTTGGGACATCAGCTTATCTACAAAATTTTCGTGTCTTTTGGTGTTTTTAGTGGTTAAAAAACCTTTTGGATGGGCTCGACGCAGGGTAGTCATTCCGAGTTGGCATATCCCTGCATGTGGGTCAGGCGATATTCACGGGGAGTCATGGCAAATCTTCTGAAAAAGACTTTCCTGAAATACCCGGAATCCTCAAATCCCGCCCGCTGTGCAATTTCTTTAATGGAAAGCGCACTGCCGACAAGCAGTTTATGAACCAGATCAAGACGCATGCTGTGAATATCATGGGTTATCGTCACCCCGAAGGTATTGTGGTAGATTCGCCCCAAATAGTCGGGATTGCAACAAAGTTCCGCTGCCAAAGCTGAAGTATTCAGTTGGGGAGAATAAAATTTGACTTGGATTTTACGCCTTGCGGCAAAGGCGAGTCTGGCAGGTTGCATCATATTGTCAGAGGATGGTTCCGGCACGCTTTCACTGCTGAAGATTCCCCGGGAAGTTTCCTGCAGGATCAGATGCAAAATGAGATCGCGCGCTTCCTTATTTTCAGGGTCATCCGCTTGCCTTGCCAGATAAAGCTGGCAGTATTCTGCGGCACGGGCACGGCTGCCCACAGCCAGCTGACGCGGTAAGTTTCTTAATTCCTCATCCGCTGCTGAAGTGCGCGGAACAAAATGAACCCAGTAAAAAGAAAGTTCAGGGACATAGTCGGAAAGCCCCCCATGTCGGACCCCCGCATTCAGAAGCAGCCTGTCTCCGGGAACCAGATGGTATTCCCGATCGCCGGCAAACATATCCAAAGTCCCGGAAATCACCAGGATCAACTCCCAGGTATTGATGGTTCGGATACCGTGGCGGCTTTTTCCTCGTGAGATAAACCGTCCAGCCTGCAATGCTTCACAAGGTGTTTTATACATGGACTTTATCCTTTTCTTCTCCAATATATCCATAGCCTCCATATTGTGCAAATCGCGACTCCCAAAAAAAGGTTTGTTTTTTGGAAAAAGTCGGAATAGGCTTTTTTTTTGCAGGTTTATTTTCCTTGCGTGGAATCGGCAATTGTTGTATAATAAGAAGTAGACTCTTGGATAACATTTAACCAACGAGACGAAAGGAACATCCTCATGGAAAAAAACGGTTCAGAAAATTTTCACATTCCTGTCTTATATCTTAAGAGAGACCAGCATTTCTTTACCTTAATCGAACTTCTCGTCGTGATCGCCATCATAGCGATTCTGGCTAGTATGCTTCTCCCGGCGCTGAATTCGGCGCGGGAAAAGGCAAAATCGATTACCTGTCTTGGAAACCTGAAGCAACTTGGGCAGCTGCACACTTCTTACTTAATGGACAACAGCGATATTATTATCTACTATTACAGTCCCAGTCCGAATGCGGCGAAAACCATAAATTTAATGCTGGACTATCAGATTAACTGGAGTTTATGGACGCCCAATGGGGGACCTGTGCATCGAAAAGAAAGATTAATCTTCTGTCCAACAATGCCGCTTCGCCCCAGGGAAAGTTATTATAGCACATATGGCTTAGCAACTCCGCAAAATAATGCCGGTACAGAATCGACGCTGCCTGCCGCCATGAACAAGTATGGGTCAGTTTCCGGGATAACATACGAGTCGACGAATTGGAATGCGGCAAAATATCTTTCATCAACGCCTGTATTAGGAGATTCGGGATGTAATGACTCAGGCAGGCGTGCGGCATGCTTTTTGAGGGGAGCCAAGTCTGATGGGAGTTATGGTTTTACGGATGTTCATCGCAAGCGCGGAAATTTGCTTTTCGGGGATGGGCACGCAGCCGCAACAAGTCCTTCCGAATGGGGAAATACGTTACGTAAAATACACCAAGATGACACGAAAGTCATAAGATTCTTCAACTGGGCGGGGGTGATCGCTCTCAATATCTGATAGCCATGAATGGCTTCAATAACACGGTGATGACTAACTTCAAGCACCGCAGTTCATCCGCAGATTTCCACATATCCGTTTTTCTTTTGTCGAATTACATGTTAAGTTGAAGATGAATGAATATCACACTGATCGAGGAAAACCTGTTTTGGGCGAAAACGATGTGAGGAGGCCTGTCATGAGCAACTATCCCAGTTCGCTTTCATGACAGGAAAGACGAGAGGATACCTGGTGTGAGCTGGCGCCCACAACCAATTTTTTAACAACGAAAAAACACGAAAAAACACGAAAAA
>JAQVUB010000004.1:12877-20610 GCA_028699735.1 Lentisphaeria bacterium
ACGAAAAAACACGAAAAAACACGAAAAATTTTAAAGGTTGTTGCTTTGACGGATGATATTGCTTGCGAAAATTTTGCCTTGGCTCTGTCGCTTGTGGTAAAGAGAGGGCTGTAAAGCAGGTTGCGTCGGCTGGGTGCGAGCAAATGCTTTGAAAAATTCAAAAGAGTTTCCAAAACAGAATCTTGCGTATTATTTATCGAAAAAATCGTTGTCAAAAACAAGCAACTGACAGGTCGTATTATGAAACAGAAGAAGCTCTTATTCGCGTTTATGGCCGCACTCCTTTTTCACTGTGCAGTTTTGCAGGGCAGGGAGTTGGATCTTGGCTCCGATGTGGCCACTCCTTTCGAAAAGGATGGTCAGAAAGTTGAGGTTGTCGGAGAAAACGGCAAAAAGAACCTTTATTTTCAATGGGACACCGCAAAAAAAACATGGGGGGAGTTTTACTGGGTAAAGAGGATCGCTCCGCCGTGGAAGGATTTCAAGGTGCTCAAGATCCGTGTTGAACTTCGGACGGGGAGTGCATCACTTCCGAAAAACATGATGATCCGTTTCACGGACCTGTACGGTGAAGTGTTTCAACTCTCCGCCCTGATTAAGCTTGAAAAGACGGGGCAGGCTTCCGCCGAATTCATGTTCCCGCATGACTTCAAATTGCAACATTCCTGGAAGAGTGGTTCCAATGGGCGTAAGGACGGCGGAATCGACTTCCCAGTGAGTTTGACCGGGATTGCCGTGAGTTTCCCCTTGAACTCCGGCATTGGCGACATTTATATCACATCGATCGATATTGAAGAGGAACCTTTTGCAGGTGCGGCATCCGTCACGGCACAGGAAGGAAGATCCTTACCGATAAAGTTTGATGTTTTTACGGGGCATCCGGCGCGGATCGTTCAGCCGGACACTGGTAAATACTGCTATGGGGTTTTGCTCAACACAGGAGATGCGCCGGAAGATTTTTCCGTAGAGATATTTGTTCGCGACCACAACGGCGAGCAGGTTGAAAAAACAGTCGCCGCATCCGGTCGGATCGGAAGTGGTGCGCGCAGATATTACCGCCTGCCAGTACCGGACAAATTTGGCATCTACTATGTCAGCGCGGTCGTCAAGATCTCCGACGCGACGATAAAGGAGCCGGCCAAATCCTTTGCATTTTTTCAGCCGACCGGACATGGCATTCCCTATAAGAAAGGGCAATTCCGCTTTGGAGTCCAAACGCATTGGGGCCCGCAGGACATGAGTGTCTGGGAAAAAGAGGCGGAAGCCTTCCGTACCGTCGGTGCGCGGTTCTTCCGGAACGGAGTGTCCATCCAATGGCTTCACGGCAGTCCGGGAGTCTGGTCACATTCCTTTTTTGACGGCATCATCGATTTTTTCCTGAGCCGCGGAATACAGCTGGAACTCGTGCTGAACGGTTCCGCACGCTGGGCTGCGGAAAATCCTGAAGACGGCAAAAAAAGTCCGCGCGGCAATCTGCCGCGTTTGGATGTCTGGAAAGATTTTTGTGAAGAAGTGTTCCGCCATTACGGCGATCGGCTTGAGTCGTTTGAAATATGGAATGAGCCCGATCTGATCCATTTCGCTTTGTTTTCCGCTGAAGAGTATTATAAAATGGCGAAGATAGCATACGAAGCCCGCAACCGGTATGCGCCGGATGCGGAACTGATGAGCGCTGGATTCTGTAATTTTACAAGCAAAAACAATTTTCATGAAAATGCAATGAAGCTATGCAAAGAATTATTTGACGTCCATTGTTTCCACGGTCATGGAACGCAGAAGGCTTTTCAAGGAGTCATTGATCAGTCACTGATTCCAATGCGCAAGAAAATCGGGATCGAAACGATGCCATGGTATGCGCATGAAACCGCTTTGACTGGCACTGGATATGGGGAGAAAAAACAAGCGGAAGCGCTGTTCAAAAAATTGATCTTCGCATGGTCACGCGGTTCGATCGGGTATACCTGGTATGACCTCCGCAATGACGGGATCGATCCATCCAATCCCGAGCACAATTACGGAATGCTGACCCATGACTTTTACCCGAAAGCCGTCTATGTCGTATATAACACACTGACTGCTCTGCTCAACGGTAATACCACATTCGAGAAGGATCTGTCCGACGGAAACGGGGTTCTTGCCTTCCGTTTCCGCCGGGAAACTGAGATTTTGATTGCTGCGTGGCATGACCGTGCCGGAGCGGCATCAGAACTGATGTTCAAAACGGATGCAGAAAGTGCAGAAATCATTGATCTGTGGGGAAACCGCAAGCCGGCGGACCGTTCCGGAGAACTGGTTTTTATGCCCGTTTCGGGTGAACCTTCGGCATTGCGCTTGAAGAATGCCACTCGCTGTGAAGAAGGAGCCAGCATTCTTTCCGCCATGGATACGCGTATTTATCTGGGGAAAGAAAACACCTCCGCTGTGGAACTCACCGTCTCCAATGCTTTCGGGAAGACTGTCACATTTGATTTTGAAGCGAAAAATCCAGCCGGAATCACGGTTGAAAATATGCCGCAAATCGTTCTGCCACCGGAGGACAGGAAGAGTTTTCCGGTCGGAATAAAATATGACAGGTCGAAGATTGTGCCGGATTCATCGATATGTTTTTCATACAAAACGGGTGACGGTTTGAAAGGTTTTCTGTCATTGCCAGTGAACCTGATTCAATCGCTGCAAAAGGAATTTGGCAAGGAACCCTTTGCCGTAATCGATCAACGCGAACAGGTCTTTGAACTTTTCGACGCTGACCCCGGAAATGTCTTCCGGCTTTGGAAAGGCCCACAGGACCTTTCCGCAAGACTTTGGGTCGCCGCTGATGAAAAGTTTTTTCGCCTGAAGGTCGAAGCGATAGATGACCAACACCGGCAACCGTATAGCGAAAGAAGTATCTGGAAAGGCGACTCCCTTCAGGTGTTCTGTGCATTTTCCGGTCAGGATCAGGTGTGGCAGTTCGGATGTGCACTGCTGGATGACGGCGAGGTGGAACGCCACGTCTGGCATCCGGAAACGGGTTTTTCGCCTGACATCTCGGCATTTGGATGCAAAGTGACAAGAAACGAAAAACGGACGGTCTATGAGCTTCAAGTTCCTTGGAACGCTTTCGGTATCGAGCCACAGGCATTGAAGCAGGGATTTCGTTTCAACGTGATGCTGAACGAGAGCGACAGTAACGTTCGTGAATCGTGGCTCCAGCTTGCGCCCGGGGTGGGCAACGTTGTCGATTCCCAGGCATATCCTGTTCTGGAATGGGAAAAGAGAAACTGAAGAAAAGGCGATAATAGGTAAGCCCCGGATACAATCAATAAGCCTTAACATTTTTGCGAGCACGTTGCTCACGAGGATCATAAATGAATGATTTTTTCGTGATAGACGTGATTCCCTACGAAAAATTCTTATGTTACATGGTACGAAACCGGGTTTTGGGACGGTGCAAAAGTATGCTGAGAATGCAGGCTTATGTCTGTACTGCAAACGTTACCGTTCTTCAAAGAGAATGCTGCCTGTAAAGTATCATCGGTGTGTGACGCCGCTGGTGTGGTTAGAAGAAAAACGGACTTGGTTCCCGGGGAATTTTTCGTCGGACAACGGGTTCAAAGGGAGAGTCCCCTGTGAAAAAAACTTTCGCGTTGATCATCCTGGTATTGTCGGTGGCCTCGGTTTATACCTGGCTCTCGCAACCGGCCATACAGGAAGATGTACCGATCATGTATTGGAAAAGCGACTCCAATCCGCAGCGCTTCGAACAGATAGAGCTTTTTCACGACTGGCTCCGGAAGAAGGGGCATGTGACCAAAGACGGCAAACCTGCGGTCGAATTGCGGTTGGATCATAGCAACACCCATACGTCGATGATCCATGCAGTATCCGGAGTTGGTGGAGATATCATCGACGTTTTCGAAGTAACGCGATTTTTTCGTTCGATGGGCGTGGCGGATGACTTGACTCCCATTGCGGCTGCCGGAAAATTTGATATGTCCCATACTTACCCGGGACTGAGCGGACTGCTCGTGTTCAACGGCCGCCAGTATGCTTATTTATGCAATGGCAACGTGTTTAATATGTGGTTCAATCTCGATACGCTGAAGAAATACGGTATGGAAGCCCCACCGGAAGAATGGACGCCTGAGACATTCGAGAAATATGCCAAGGAATACGTGAAACGGGCCAACGCTGATAATCCCAAACCACAGAATTTCTTCGGCGAGTCGATTGCCAACAAAGAACCTTTCCTGCTTTGTATGAGCCGCAGCATGGGGCACGATTTTTATAATGAAACCATGACCCGGTCAAACATCAACAATCCAGCAACCGAAAAAGCGCTTGAGCTGTTTTATAAATGGACTTATGAAGACCGTCTGTTCCCGACTGCGGCCGATGTCGCAAGCGCCAACGAGGCAGGGGGTTACGGCGGTGCCACTTTCTCGCAGTTCATCAACGGGAAGCTGGCCATGATCATCACTGGGCGTTTCGCACTGATCCGTTTCCGCGAGCTGAAAGACCCGATCAATGTCTGGGCCACACAATATCCTATGTGGGATTTCAAGAATATGATCGTAGCCGCCCGCTCGACAATTGTATACAAAGGCAGTAAAAACAAGGAATTCACCCGGCTTTTCATGGAATTTCTGGCAGACAAGGACTACAACGAATATATCATAGAGGGCGCAGATGGACTGCCCCCAAACCCCAGTTACGCCATTGGCAATCCGAAATATCTGACTCCACGTCCGAACGAAGGAAATGTCCACTCCGCCGAACTCAAATGGGCCTTGGAAACCTCCTTTTGCCCATCGATTTCTCCGTATTTCAATATTTTGGGAAGTAACTGGACCATTTATGTGATGGGCAAGTATTTCAACGGCAGAGCCACTGCCAAAGAAGCACTGCAAGAAGCGGAGATGCGCTATAATACAGGAATTGATGACGCGATCAAAGCGAACGATGAACTGCGTAAACAATGGGAAGCCGATATCGCCAGTCAGAAAATAATCGATAAATGCAAGGAACAAGGGGAAAAAATACCGGCAAAATTAATTATCAATCCATTTTATCTGGGATACTATCGAGCCAAGGGTTTGCTGGAGGAGTAATCAATGAACAGGAAAGAAATTCGTGAGATCGCAACCGGTTTGGGATTCCTGTTGCCGAATATTCTAGGATTTTTGGCATTTACAGCAGTGCCGCTGGTCATCAGCCTGGTCATGGCATTTACCGACTGGAATTTGGAAATGCACAACATGTTCAAAGATAACACGGTCCAGTTTATCTGGTTTGATAACTTCATCAAGCTGTTTGCTGATCCGGATTTTATTCGCTATCTCAGCAATACCTTGTTCATGATGATGGGAATCCCATTCGGTATCGCGGGAAGCTTGTTCGCGGCAATGCTCCTGAATAACGACTTCAAAGGTGGTTCGAAGCGAATCTGGGGAATTTGCCTGGCGTCGGTGGTGCTGATTATTTCGATCAGCGCTTTGATGCTGGCCGGCATGCATGCGACTGCCACAATGATGTTGATCACCGCAGTGCTTGGCGTGATTCTTTTGATCGGTTGTGCCGGCGGCCAGACAGTTTACCGCACGCTTTTCTACTTCCCGCATTTCACGGCGGGAGTCAGTACTTATATCCTCTGGAAAAAACTCTACAGCCCGGAAAACGGCCCGATCAACAATGCATTGCGAAAAGTTCTGGATTCCGTTTCGCCCTTTCTGGCTCAAATGTCAGACACGACCGCTCATGCAATCGCCAACATCATGCTCATTGTGGCGATTGCACTGATCGGATATAGCTTTTGGCGCAAAATCAAACATTGGCTCGATGGCGATTGTGGTTCATTCAGTCTGGCGATCAGCCTGGCAATTCTGAGCATTGCATTGATTCTGACTTCATGCTGGAGCCGGCTGACAGTTCCTGCACTGGCCGTACTGGCGGTTGCCTTCATCTGTACACTTGTCGTGCTGATTCGAGGACGTAAATACCGATGCGTGCTGGATTACGGGTTGTCTGACGCAGTGATCATCAGCGGTACAATTCTGGTGTTTTCCTTGATATTGGCAGGACTGAGCAATGTGATCTGGGATCTGCCGGCGCAAGCTACGGCAGGGCTGACCCCGCCCAAGTGGCATGCTGATTACAACTGGGCCAAGCCCGCGCTGATGCTGATGGGCTTCTGGGGCGCGATCGGTTCCAACAATACCCTGCTGTACCTGGCCGGCCTTTCCGGCGTATCGCAGGAGCTTTATGAGGCGGCGGACATAGATGGCGCCAGCCCCTGGCAACGCTTCTGGAGCATTACCTGGCCACAACTCTCCAATATCACATTTTTCATTCTGATCATGGCGGTGATCGGAGGTCTGCAGGGCGGTTTTGAAATGGCCAAGGCCATGACCAACGGCGGACCGGCCGGAGCCACTACCACGTTGAGTTACTATATTTATATTGAGGGTTTCTCGACCGGACGCCTTGGTTACGCTTCGGCGGTGTCGTGGACGCTCTTTGCAATGGTATTTCTGGTGACGCTTTTCAACTGGAAATTCGGCAATCGCTATACCAACGAATAGGGAGATGCGAGCCTGATGAAAAAATATATTTTCAGCAAAACGGCCAGGATGTTGCTTTTGAATATTGTGTTGGCCATCGTGGCATTGTCCATGGTGCTCCCTTTTACCTGGATGATTCTCGCCAGCTTGAAAACCTTGGCTGAAGTCGGTGAAGACAGTTGGTTGCCGAGGGTTTTTCAATGGGGCAACTACGTCGAGGTTTTCAATATCAGGGGCATCATGTTCGGCCGCTGGTACTGGAACAGTATTTTTGTGGCTGCATGGGTGACCTTCTTGCAGGTCTTTACCAGCAGCCTCGCATCCTTCAGCTTCTCCCGCCTCCAATGGAAAGGGCGTGACCAGGTCTTTCTGATGTACCTCGGAACCATGATGTTGCCGGGTTTGGTGATGATGATCCCAAACTATCAGAATATGATCAAATTCGGCTTGATTGATTCCTACCCGGGGCTGATCCTGCCGGCGGCGTTCAGCGCGTTCGGAACTTTCCTAATGCGCCAGTTTATGATGAATATCCCGGCCTCTCTGGATGAAGCAGCCGAGATCGATGGTGCCAGCAAGTGGCAGCTGTACTGGGACATAATTCTGCCGCTTTCCCGCCCGGCCATTGTTACGCTGACCATCTTCACCTTCATGGGCAACTGCAACACCATGTTTTGGCCGTTGGTTTTGATGAAGAGCAAGGATAAGTTCACGCTGCCGATCGGTATTCTGGCGTTTGACAGTTCGCAGGGTCAGCAGACCAATTTGCTGATGGCAGCAGCAGCAATGAGCGTGATCCCGATGATTCTAGTGTTCATATTCATGCAGAAACACTTGGTCAAGGGGATTATGCTTGGCGGGGTCAAAGGATGAGTCCGTCGGATTGGTCGGATCGGTCGGAGAAAAGAATGACGATCATGGAGGAAGTGGCCGATTACCAGAGGCATTGCCCAATTTTCAAAGGCATTTTTTCGCTCGAATCCGCTGCTGATTTTGCTGAATTATATTATATTTTTTCTTTTTTTACAGAGGCTATTGCCATGATACTGATTTTTTCACCCCGCACTGGTCCGACGTATATGCCGTTGGGGCTTGCCTGTCTGGCAGCGCTTGCCCGGGATCAGGATGCTCCTCTGGATTTGTTTGATGCCAATCTGGAGTTGTGGCAGCATCTCTGCGATCAGGATCTGACTC
>JAQVUB010000224.1 GCA_028699735.1 Lentisphaeria bacterium
GCGTCTCATAAATCAATGGGGGGTTGCGGACGATCTCCGCACCCCCCCTGTCATTTTTGGCGGTACTGGGATTGAATATATCTCCTATGTCTTTATATTGATTGAGCATAAATATTTACTAAATAGTATCATGCCCCCATATTTCATGCCCAATCGCTTTTCTGGGGGATAAAATCCGATAACCTAGTTGAAAAGACAACTCCCTTTATTGAAATGCTTTGCCTCGCTTCTGTGTTCAATCCATACCTGCATCCATCCGATCTAAACTTCCCCTCTAGGGGCTCCCTTTTTACCTTAGCTCCAGGGTGAACAAGTGAGCAGGTTCCTTAATGTATCATTATTGCTCAGAAATATCCCAACAGACCTAATCAACGTCCTTGAGAAGGCCCGATCAGGTGATCAGGTTCTATGCGAGACGACGTATCGGTAAAAAAGCATGCTTCTCCGAGCCCCCCGGCATGACCTAGGAAAAGAAAGGCTGCGGGCGTTGGGTCCTCTCGACCTCCAGCACTTCTATAACTCAAGAGTCCGGGAAAGAGGACCCGGCCGGAGCTGCGTTCCCATGAGAAATCATCCCCATCGAGGAATGACAAGAATAAAGATCTTCTTCAGATCCTCCCCGCCTCCTTTTTTAAACCGCGCAATTTCCGATAGAGTCTCGATCTTTGCATACCCAGAATTTCCGCAGCCTTGGTTTTGTTTCCATTGGCTTGTTTCAAGGCAGATACGATACGAGACCGTTCATAGGCGTCATATTCTTCGAGCGCCGTCACCTGCGGAACTTCAGAAACAGAAGCGCTGCTCAGCGTGGTAAAATCGTCTTCGGAGATCTCGTCCGCGTTTGACAGAATAGCCAGACGTTCGACAACATTGCGCAGTTCTCGAACGTTTCCGGGCCATGAACTCGTTTTGAGCTTGGCCAAAACTCCGGCTGAAAAAGTTTTTTTTATGCCGTATTTGTAGTTCACCCGTTCGAGAAAATAGCTACAGAGCGGCCAGACGTCTTCCGGCCTTTCGCGCAAGGGGGCGATCTTGATGGGTACAATGTTCAGCCGATAGTAAAGGTCTTCGCGGAAATTTCCCTTCCTGATTTCGTTCTCCATATTCCGGTTGGTTGCCGCTAGGATTCGGGCATTCATTTTCTTGGATCGGGTATCACCTATGCGTGTGATTTCTCCGCTGTCGATTGCCCTTAAGATTTTAACCTGCATCCCCATTGGAATGTCGCCAACTTCATCCAGAAACAGGGTCCCACCTTTGGCGACTTCAAATAACCCAATCTTCCCTCTTGTCAGCGCTCCGGTAAAAGCGCCTTTTTTATAGCCGTAAAGCTCCGATTCCAGGAGGGTCTCTGGAATAGCGGAGATGGACACGGGAATGAAAGGTCCATTTTTCCGCTTGCTGTTATTATGGATGATCTTCGCAATCACCTCTTTGCCCACACCGGATTCACCCGAAATCAAAACCGTACAATCCGTGTGGGATATTTTTTGGACCGTCTTCAGAATGGATTTCATGCTGGGACTTTCAAAAATATCTTCCTGGTTCAGAAACAGGAAGTTTCTCAGATATTCAATTTCACGGCGGTAAATATCCGTCTGCTTCTGCTGGTCCTCAATCATCAATTTGATTTTTTCGAAGTCCTTCACAATGGTGGCAGATACCACCAGAAACAGGAGGTCGCCGTTTTCGTCAAACACCGGCTCGCACACGGATAATCCTTCCACGCCTGTCCGGGTTCGGACCATACCACAAACCTTTTCGCCCAAACGTATCGCTTCCGTAACAATGGTTTTGTCGAGGTAGCCGTCTTCCTTGATTTGCTGGGCGGTTTTGCCGATCCAGTCTTCCGGTGCGCAACTTACATAATTGCACAGGGCCTGATTAACCATGACGACTCTGGCATCGGGGCTATAAATGGAGACAGACCAAGGCAGCGTGTTGAGCACGCTCAGAATATTGTTTTTAACTTTTTCAGTACAGTCTTCCCATCGCATTTTGCAGTCCTGTTTTGCTTCATTGTTCGAAAAAGGATAGCACAAAACAGGACATTCCTAAAGCTTATTCAAACAAATATCCCGAATTGGTTCATAACATACTTAAATAACTTATAAATATTTTGGCTTTCAGTGTGGCACCCTATTTGCATTTGAAGCTGAGATGTTGGGTGCGCCGCACACCGCACCATCGGAGAACGCAGAATATACCGCATCACGTTACATCCGTTTAAACGGGAGGAAAAATGAATAAGACAAAAGAAAACCAAACGCAGACAACTTCAAACAAAATTCAGGACACTCCCCAAATGAAGTCCAACGGCGGATTATCCCGAAGGGGATTTCTCAAAGGTGCCGTCACGGTGGGAGGAGCTGGAGCAGCGGGACTGGTCGGCTCGTCGGCACTGGTGGGGCTGGGCGTTCAGACAGCTGACGCCGCAACCGGAAAAGCCAGAGGCGCCAAAGCAGACAATTCGATCTATCCCCAAGCCGAACCGATTCCTAAACTTTCGGTCCCAGCAAAATGGGATTATCAGGTGGATGTTGTCGTCGCGGGCGGAGGCGGCGCGGGTTTGGCAGCAGCCGTTGCCGCTGCTCAACGCGGCGCCAAAGTGGTCGTTCTGGAAAAGAACGCCTTTTGCGGTGGCGACACGTCGATCGCAATGGTATTTTCAGGAAACGTCGGCAGCCGGCTTCAGCAGAAGCTTGGAATCAAAACCCCTTCGCTGGCCGATCGCGTGATGAACGTGGGCTACAATAACCTGGTCACACCTAACCCGACCTGCGGCCGGGACGGAACCATGGTCCGGCAAATCACGGAGTACCAGGCGGACACCATTCACTGGCTGGAAGACCTGGGCGTTGTCTTTTCAACACAGCGTGTGCTTGGACTTCCGGCGCCCGGCATCCTGCATTGCCCGATTGATCCAGAACATCCCAAGGAGGACTGGTATTACTGGCATCCTCACACCGCCCGGGGTTTCACGGAAGCTCTGGAGAAGAAGGCTAAAGCGCTGGGCGTCCTGATTCTGAAAGAACATCCGGCGACAGGACTGATAACATCCGGGAAACGCGTCGTGGGCATTGCCGCCCGGAACATTGACGGCAAAACAGTGCATACAAAAGCGAAGGCGGTCATCCTGGCCACCGGCGGCTTCGGCGCGAATATGGACATGCTGAAAAAATACTGTCAACCCCGCCGCGTGGAAGGTGCACGCTACTGGGGCATGCCGGGAGCAACAGGCGACGGCATCAGGATGGCACAGCCACTGGGTGCCGCGCTGCGTCAAATGGAGGAAGTCGAAATCTGGGACGGCGGCGCGGTGAGGGAACTGGGAGCAACAGGCGTATATACCGCCCCCAATCAGTTGGTCCGCCAGAAATCCCTGACCGTCAACAAAAAGGGGAAAAGATTTTTTAATGAAAGTCTCTACAAGGGCTATCTTTATTCTTTCCAGTCGGCGCAGACCATTTACCAGCCGGGCCTGGTCTCGTTCACGGTGTTTGATTCCAACATCATCAGCAAGGAAGACATCATCAGCAAACTGGGTGCCACCTTCTGTGAATACCCCTGTCCGTGGTTTGAGAAGCAGTTTGATGAGTACCTGGCCAAAGGTGTCATCAAAAAAGCCGATACCCTTCCGGAGCTGGCCAAAATGCTGGGCATCGATCCAGACGGCCTGGTGAAAACAGTAAAACGCTACAATGAACTATGTGACAAAGGCGAGGACACCGATTTCTTCAAGGAAGCAAAGTTCATGCACCCCATCCGCAAGCCGCCGTTTTACGGAGTCGGACAGAAAGGCGGCAGCCTGTTCAATACATACGGCGGATTGGTTGTGGATGAAAAGTTCCACGTTCTTGATGAAGAGTGGGATCCGATCCCAGGTCTTTTTGTCGCGGGTGAGAATGCAGCCGGCGGCGCAAGTGTTGCGTATGGCATTACCATGGGCCGCCTGACCGGAGAATTCGCATCAGGAGAAGTGATAGGTTAACAACCGCTTCGAGGGATCACGGGAAGAATGGAAAACCGTTCCCTCATAGAAATGAATATACAACCATGAAGGAGATCATTCTGATGAAGCACATGACAAAAGTTCCTGATGCGATCAAGGTAATGGTGGTACTGTTTTTGACGATGGCACTGTCAGCACCTCTGGCATTCGGCAAAGACGCGATCCCGAAAATGGACAAGCATCAAAGCAAGGGCGTAGCATGTGCGTCGTGCCACAAAACCATGCCGTTTACCAGAACGGATGACGCGACCTGCATGGGGTGCCATGGAAGTTACGCACAACTGGCGGAAAAAACCGCAAAGCTCGAAGATCTGAAAGCTGGCGTGCAGAATCCTCACAAATCTCATATCGGCGAGGCCCGCTGCACACTCTGTCACAAGAATCACGCCCCGTCTGTTCTTCATTGCAATGATTGCCATAAACCGAAGTTTGATATGAAGGTGCCTTAACGACCACTCCCGAGGCAGTACTTTCATCGAGTTAGGCGATCGGGCTGCCTTTAACAGCACAATGCATTACACTTCGGTGTCGTTGTCCCGGCAGTATTGAGGATCTCCATAGACGATATTGCCGTGAACAGGGTTCTGAGGGACGCCATCCGCGATGGGTGGGAGAGTGTATGATGTCACCACCCAAAAAACGAAAACGCTTTAAATAACCCTCTCCTGCCAAACGCATTATAAGAAAATCAGACATCTTTAGCGGGTTTCTGTACTTCCCGGGGCGAGGATCGTTAAAATCTGGTTCGAAAAGCGCGCCTCAGCAGCGCCTTAATGCATTTTTCGCCGGGCGCTCCTCCCCGTTCCGGGAGCCCAGCAAGCTGGAGGTCGTTACCCGACGGCCTCCAGCCTTTTCTTGGCACGACCAACCTGAAAAAAGCATGCTTACGTGAGCCCCCCGGTATGACCTGGATTTGAATTTGTGGGGGGGATGGAGCCTCTTTCAGGGGCCCCGCATCTATAACTCGCGCCCCGAAGATTATCATGCCGCACCCGCCGCCCATATTTCCAAACGTTTGGAAACTGACCGACTCGCCCGTGTCTGCTGCCCTTCCTTCTCCAGGGGGCTGCCCCACAGGAAAGGTACCCTCGCCGAGACCTTGCTTTAAATCTATGAATGGGCTATATGGACTCATCCAGTTTTCGAAAAACAGCTTTCATGATTCCAGGGACGGTGATGATGCGACATAGCCCCACCGAAC
>JAQVUB010000225.1 GCA_028699735.1 Lentisphaeria bacterium
GTATCGAGTTTTATTTTTTGTTTTTTATGGTATATTACGTGTATTGTTTTTTTTGTTGGGAGGAATCATGTTGGATCATGCAGAAAATAATCCGGAGCAAATTACCGCCCGGATTCGTGAGATACGACAGATATTGGAAATGACTCCCCGGGAGGTTGCGGACAAGCTGGGCATTACCGAAGACTTGTACCAGCAATACGAAAGCAACCGGGTTTCCCTTCCGATCAGCACGCTCTATCAGCTGGCTGATATTTTCAGTACCGATTTTACGATTTTGCTGACTGGCGATGCTCCTCGCATGGGGGATTACACGCTGGTGCGTGCGGGTCAAGGTGTAAACATCGATCGCTGTCCTGGCTACAAATTTTCCGCTTTGGCGTTCAATTATATCGGTCGGACGATGGAGCCGATGCTGGTGGAACTGGCTGATGACGGCAAAGAGGTTCCTCTGATCACGCATGGCGGTCAGGAATTCAATCTGGTTCTTTCAGGATCAGTTAAGGTGGTGATTGGCAAGCATGAGTTTGTTCTCAATGAGGGAGATGCCTGCTATTTCAATCCGCGGGTGCCGCATGGACAGCGCGCGGTTGGCGGAAAAGCAACCTTTCTCACCGTGATCCAACGCTGATTACCCCGCTTTTTCTTTCCTGCAACCAACTCTTTATCCCCCTTGGAGACGGGTTGCGGTTTCTTTTTTTTTGATGATTTTTCAGGACCCCTGAAATGCTGGAAAAATATCTTCCCCGCCAGGAATTTTCCTCGTATGAGGATTTCCGGGCCAACTACCGGGTTTGTATTCCCGATCATTTCAATTTTGCCTATGATATTGTTGACGGTTGGGCTCAGTTGCAGGATGACAAGCCTGCTCTTGCCTGGATTGATGATCAACAGGAGGAGATCAGCCGTTACAGTTTCGGAGATATGAAGCGCCTGTCCAACCAGGCAGCCAACCTTTTCAAGGCACGTGGCATTGTCAAGGGGGATACAGTTCTTCTGCTGCTGAAGCAACGTGTGGAAGTCTGGGTCTGCCTGCTGGCTCTGCACAAAATCGGGGCGATTGCCATTCCTGCTTCCTTCCAGTTGAAAAGCAAGGATTTAGTATACAGATTCCAAGTCGCATCAGTGAAGATGGTCATCAGCGTTGATGACCCGGATTTGCTGGAAAGCCTGGATTTTGCACTTTCCGAGTATCCCGGCGTGCAGCAAACTTTGCTTGTCGGCAAAGATATACCGTCAGGCCGGGTTGATTTCCGTAAAGAACTGGCCACATTCAGTACGGACTGGCAAAAGCCCACCGGAAGAGATTACCCCTGTCTTCATGATCCCATGCTGATTTATTTCTCCTCCGGCACCAGCGGCATGCCCAAAATGGTGTTGCATGATTATACCTATCCCCTTGGGCATATTGTCACCGCCAAATACTGGCAGTGCGTACAGGATGGCGGCCTGCATATGACCGCAGTGGATTCCGGCTGGGCAAAGTTCGGCTGGGGTAAAATTTACGGTCAGTGGATTTGCGGTGCAGTCATTGCCGCCTACGATTTTGACGGACATTTTCTGGCCGACAAACTGCTGACAGTCATGCAGAAATTTGGCCTGACTACGTTTTGTGCACCGCCCACGGTCTACCGCTTCTTGATCAAAAAGGATTTGAGTCACTACGATTTCAGCAGTCTCAGACAATGTTCGATTGCCGGAGAACCGCTCAATCCCGAGGTCTACAACCAGTGGTTGCAGAAAACGGGTCGTCCTCTGGTGGAAGGATTCGGGCAGACCGAGGGTTCTGTCCTGATTGCCAATTTTCCCTGGTTCGAGATCAAACCCGGCTCAACCGGCAAATTTTCCCCGGTCTATGATTTACAGATTCTGGATGAGCATGGGAATCCCTGCGAGGACGGGATTGTCGGCAAAATAGTTGTTCGCCAAGCGGCGCAACAGCGTCCAGTCGGACTGTTCCGGGAGTATTATCTGGATAGGGCGGCAATGTCGACGAGCTGGTCGAATGGGGACTATTGCACAGGCGACACGGCCTGGCGAGATGAGGACGGATATATCTGGTTTGTCGGGCGTGATGATGATGTCATCAAGAGTTCCGGCTACCGCATTGGTCCTTTTGAAGTGGAAAGCGCGCTGATGGAACACCCCGCTGTCCTCGAATGTGCAGTAACCGCCTTTCCAGATCCGGTTCGCGGTGAAGCGGTCAAAGCAACGGTTGTGCTGGTGAAAGATTCCAGCTATGAGCCAGGTCAGGAACTGGTGAAGATGCTGCAGGAGCATGTTAAACGGGTGACTGCACCGTATAAATATCCTCGATTAATTGAGTTTGTTGAGGCGTTGCCAAAAACCACCTCTGGAAAGATCCGCCGGCAGGCGATCCGGACGGCGGATTTGGAAAAACTCTCGAGTTCACACTAGTTTTTTTAACAACGAAAAGACACGAAAAAGCACGAAAATTTTTATATGCTTGTTGCGTTGGAGTATGAGACGGCTCCGCCAAATTTCATGTCCGTCTGTGTTCCATCTGTGTCCCGTCCGTTTTTTTTTCTCATGCGCAAGACTTGGATTATTATCATTCTGTCGGTTTTGGCAGGGCTTCTCCTTATGGTTTTGCTATGCTGCAACAATTCGCCATGGCCGGCGGGAGCCGCCGGCTCAGCGACATTCTTCACCAGTTTTGGAAGTGCTGTCAAGGGGCTTGATCCGGCTACGTCGTATTATGTCCATGAGAGTGCGATTCTGGACAATATTGTTGAAGCCCCGCTGGATTATGATTACACTCGAAGACCCTATCAGCTAAAGCCAAGACTACTGACCAGCATCCCTGAGCCACAATACTATGACCGACGCGGAAACCGCCTTTCCAATGATCCCTTACCGGAGAGTGTTCACCGTGTGGAATACCGCCTGACCCTCCGCTCAGGTCTGAAATATCAGCCCCATCCCTGTTTTGCTGTCGATGAACAGGGAAAACCCCTCTATGCCGGAAAACATTCCCCCAGTCTGCCGAAAAACCTTTCATCACCGCAGGATTTTCCGGCCTTGAACAGCCGTCCTCTGCATCCGGAAGATTTCAAGGTCGCTCTGGTCCGCTTGTGTGATCCCCGCCTGGCTTCTCCAGTCTATGCCAATCTGAGTTCCTTTATTGCCGGCATGCAGGAATGTTCTCTGCAAATCCGCCAGGAGCTGGATACCCTGGAGGCAGAGCACGGGCGTTCTGCGCAACGGCAGCCCATTCTGATCGATTACCGGAAAATTCCGTTTTCGGGCCTGGAATTGATCAATGATCAAGAATTCAAGCTGATTTTATCCCGGAAATATCCCCAGGCTCTGTATTGGCTGGCCATGCATTTTTTTGCTCCAATGCCCTGGGAAGCCATAGAATTTTATCATTTGGAAAAAGTCATCAATGCTGGTTTAGCTCTAAAGAACTGGCCGCTTGGCAGTGGGCCTTTTCTGCTGGAGGAAATGAACCCCACTGTGCAGATTCGCCTTCGCCGAAATCCCAATTTCCGCGAGGAGTTCTGGGAAGGCGCTCCCGGTCAGGCCCTGCCTTTGCTCGAACAGATTGTATTTCAGTATGAGCGGGAAGCCCTTCCCAACTGGATCAAGTTCAATCAGGGCTATTATGACACCAGTGGCATTCCCTCTGATATGCTCGATGCTGCCACCAGTTTTAACCAGCATGGCGAACTGGCCTTGTCTGCAGAAATGCAGGAACGGGGTATGTTTCTGCATTGCAGCGTCACTCCAACAATCTTTTATTTCGGGTTTAATATGCTTGATCCCAGCGTCGGCGCCAGCTCGGAAACAAACCGTTTTCTCCGGCAGGCCATTTCCATCGTTCTGGACTATCAGGAATTTATTGACATTTTCCTGAACGGGCAGGGAGTTCCGGCCCAGTGTGTCATTCCTCCTGGAATCAGCGGCTCCTGCAAAGCCAATGAATTTATCAGCCCCTGGGATGGGCAGCTTGACAAACCGCTGCGCCTCCCCTTGCAAAAGGCACGTGAATTGATGCAAAAAGCCGGATATCCCAATGGCATTGCGCAGGATGGAAGCCCCCTCACCCTGCATCTGGATCACGCCAACGCCGGGGCATCCGCTTTTAAAGCCCAGTTCCAATGGCTGAAAAGTAAATTTGCCCTGCTGGGGATCCAGCTTGAAGAGCGTCCCAGCGAACTGAACCGCTGGCGTGACAAACTGCAGACCGGCAACTGGCAGCTGATCTTCAACAAGGGCTGGCTGGCAGATTATCCGGATCCGGAAAATTTTCTCTTTCTCTTCCACAGTAGCAATGGCACTGTACAGAGCAAAGGTCGCGGCGCCAATTATGTCAATTATTCTTCTGCAGAATTTGATCACCTTTTCCGGCAGCTGGAAACGATGCCGGATAACATAAAGCGGCAGTCACTGATAGAACAGGCCTGCCGGATTCTGCAGAGAGATGCACCCTGCTGCTGGGGATATCACCCGGCAAAAGTCATTCTGACCCATAAGTGGCTGAATCATTACACCCCCCACGATATGAGCTACAGTACCATGAAGTACCTCAGCATCAACACGGCACTGCGTGAACAGAAACAAAATCTCTGGAACCGCCCGCGCCGCTGGCCGGTTTACGCCGCGTTGATCATGCTGACTTTTCTCGCATTCTTCGCCCTGCCGGGGCAAAAAAATTCCCGTTCCGCATCAAACCCAAACAACGAAGTCCACAAAGATGTACTCAATCGAACGCTTGCAGTACAGTCTGTTGGGGACAATACCATGGAGAACACAACAGAATGATCTACCAATCCTGGACGGCGCACGCCATCAAACAGCACATCCTGTCAAACGACGGGGTCGAACCGCTCAACTCACATTATTATGCCGTCAACTACCCCGATGTCTACGCGGCAGCTGAACGCATGTTCGGCGGCTGGCAATATGCCATTGAGAGTTGCGGCCTGGATTACGAAAAAATCCGCAAATATAAACGCTGGTCGAAAGAAAAAGTACTCGATGAAATCAAACGCCTGAAGGCCGAGAAACAATCTCTGAATTCCAAAACCATTCAGCAGACGCAACGTGCCCTGTATCTGGCCGCTCTGCGACGCTTTAACAGTTGGGGAAATGCGCTCGAAGTGGCTGGTTTCAATTACAAAAAAATCCGTCAGCGTCGCCGGATGACGGAGACAGATATTCGCAAGGAGGTGCTGGCTCTGGCGAAAAA
>JAQVUB010000226.1 GCA_028699735.1 Lentisphaeria bacterium
TGGAACGGATGCCGGATGAAAGGCTCCTGCAACGCATGCGTTCAGCGGGGATTCCGTGTCTGCAGGTGAAGCATGGGCTTGCGGCTTTCCAGCGCCTGGCGCAGGCACACCGGCAGAAATTTCCGGGGCTGATGGAGTTGGCGATCACCGGGAGTTGCGGCAAAACCAGTACCAAGGAGTTTTGTGCGGCAGTTCTCGAACAGCGCTGGCCCGGCAGAGTGCTGAAGACCCTTGGCAATACCAACAATCATTATGGGGTACCGCGAAACCTCTTCCGGCTTACTTCCGAAACGGCCGTTGCGGTATTGGAGATGGGGAGCAATCATCCTGGTGAAATTGCGCACCTGGTTTCGCTGGCGCCGCCGCAGGTTGGCTTGGTTTGCAATATCGGTCAGGCTCACCTGGAATTCTTCCATGATCTGCGCGGAGTCGCCACCGAAAAAGGGGCTTTGCTGGCTGGAACCGACGAACAGGGCTGGGTCATCTTTCCAAGGGAAGCCGAAGGATATGATATCCTGCTCGAAAACGCCGTAAAACGCCGCTGCCTGACTTTCGGAAGCAGTCTGGACGCAGATGTCCGCAGCGAATATCTCGGCTTGCAGAACGGGTTGTTCCGGGTACGCTTGAGCTGGCGGGACAGCGGGGTTTCCCGCGAATTCAGCTGGCAGCTGGGTGGTGCACATCAGGCTCTTAATGCCGCTGCCGCAGCGGCAGCCGGAACGGCATTCGGACTGACACCGGACGAAATTATCCGCGGCCTGCAGAATTGCGTATTGCCGGGCAAGCGCATGGAAGTGCGCGAGATCGACGGCATAACCTGGTGCAATGATGCCTATAACTCGAATCCCGACAGTGCCCGCGCGGCGCTGGACTGGTTCGCGGAACTATCGGCCAGTGCAGAGAAGCGGGTGCTGATTCTGGGTGATATGCGCGAACTTGGTGGCAATGCCGCAAAAGCCCATCTGGAGCTGCTGCAGAAAGCGCGTTGTGACTTTCCGGAAGCCCGCATTATTAGCGTGGGTGCCCTCTGTGCCGAAGCGGCTCAAACCTTAGCTCTCGAGCATTTCCCGGATACCGATACCGCCAAAGCAGCGCTGAAGGGTACCTTTTCCCCGGGCACCTGGATTCTGCTGAAAGCCTCGAATGGCGTGCAATTATACCGCTTCCCGGAAGCGTAAAAAAGTTCTTTTTAAACCACGAAAGGCACGCAAAGGCACGAAAAAATTTCATGGGAAGAAAGTCTTTATTATTCAATAAATCTGCGGATGAAATAGCTGCGACGCTGATTGTGGCCGGGGATTGGGCACCGATCCGGGCTTTTGCGCCGCTTATGGCGGGACAGCCTGAAGCCATCTATGGGGATCTGCTGCCGATCCTGCGTTCAGCGGATTTGCGTGTTGTCAATGTGGAGGCTCCGTTGAGCGGCGGGGTTCCTGCGATCAAAAGCGGGGCGGTATTTCATGGAGAAGCGGAGCATCTTGCCGCTCTGACGGCAGTGCCCTTTGATGTCGCAACATTGGCCAACAACCATACCTTCGACAGCGGCGTGGAAGGCTTTCTGACAACCCGGGCACTGCTGGATGCTGCCGGCATCCGTGCGCTGGGGGCAGGGTGTTCGGAATCCGAAGCATCCACTTTTCTGCAGATCGAGCTGAACGGAATCCGCATCGCCCTGTTCAATCTGTCCGAGGGCGAAGATGAAAGCGCCGCTGCCGGTGACAAGGCCGGCGTGCATGGCTGGCAGCCGGAAACGGTAGCTGAGACAATCCGCAAAGTGCGCGGAAATTTTGATCTGATCATCGTTATTGCGCATTGCGGTCTGGAATACATTCCCTTTCCGCCACCATATGTTTATGAGGCTTTCCAGCGCTTTGCGGAAGCCGGTGCGGATCTGGTTGTCGGGCATCATCCGCATGTGCCGCAGGGGATGTGCCTGCTGAATCAGGTGCCGCTCTGCTTCAGCCTGGGCAACTTTGCCTTTTATCAGGAAACAGATCTGAAATACCGCAAACTCGGTTATATGCTGAAGATCGGTGCCGGGCGCAGCGGGTTGGTCAGCCTCGAAGTCATTCCTTATGCCATCAACGCCAGCGGGCTGACTTTGCTGCAGGGGGCTCAACTCGATGAGTTTGCCCGGCTTTTCGAGGAACTCTCGTTGCCGCTGGCCAGTGAAGCCGGGGTTCTTGATGCCTGGCATGGATTTTTGGCCTACTATGGCGAACAGGGTTATTTTCAGGAAGTCGGCCGGATTTTGCAGGAGTGGGAGAAAGCACCGGGCAAGGGAGCGGCGATGCTGCGCAACCGCCTGCTGACTCTGCAGCATTACTGGCACTGGCACGATGGCCTGAACCGCATTGTCGATGGCAGCATCCGCACCGCCAAAGAGGAATACATCGCCTTTGCAAAACGGTATTTTTTAACCACGAAAGACACGAAATGACACGAAAAAAATCAGGACAAGTACGATCAATGCAAGCAATTCATGCCACGGTCCTGATTTTTTTTCGTGTCCGTTCGTGCTTTTCGTTGTTAAAAAAATACCGTGGGAAACACATATGAAGACAATTCTTCTCTGCGATTCGGGTCTGGGCGGTCTGGATATTGCCGCGAAACTTATCGGGCAAGTCCGAAGCAGGGGTGCCGGTTCCTTCCGGCTGATTTATTTCAATGCCTGGCCGCATCCGCAGTGCGGTTACAATCAACTGAAAAATGATCAGGAACGCTGCCAGGTTTTTGCAGCAGCGCTCGATGGCATGGCCCGCTTTTGTCCAGATCTCTGCCTGGTCGCCTGCAATACCCTGTCGATTGTCTATCGCAAAATCGCCGCGGACAAACCATTGCCTTTTCCGGTGGTCGAAATGCTGCGCCCGGGCAGCGAATTCTTTGCGGAGGCCATGCAGCGCCAGCCGGAGTTGCGGTTGCTGATTCTGGGGACTGATACCACGATCCGTTCAGGGATGTATACGGAACAATTGATCCAGGCCGGAATATTACCGGAACGCCTCGCTTCGCTGGCCTGCCCGGGTCTGGCTACCGCACTCGAAGACGGCTTTGAAAGCTCTGCCGTGCGCCAGAAAATTGCCTCTGCAGCCGAACAGGCCAGGGCAATGATTCTTGAGGACACCCCCTTGGCGCTCGCGTTGTGCTGCACGCATTTCGGCTATGCGGAGAACCTCTTTAAGACGGAGTTTGCCGCTCGTTTCCGGCAGGAACCCCAATTGCTGAATCCCAATGAGAGCATTTTGCGGCAACCAGAACTGCAATCCTGCCTGCAACAAGCGGGCAACCCGCAAGTCTCTGTTGAGTTTTTTTCGCGATTTCCGATGCCGCAGAGCAAAATGCGCATTTTTGCAGAGTATTTTAAAGGTTGTGCTCCGGAACTTTCAGAAGCCCTGCTGCAGGCGCGCTGCGATGAAGCCTTGTTTACGCTGCCGGAAGGGATTTTTTAACAACGAAAAAAACGAAAAGGCTTGGGGTGGACTGGCGTCCACAACCTAAGTTTCAGGACACGGACAGAACACGGACAGAACACGGACAGAACACGGACGGGACACGGACGGGACACGGACGGCCTGTGAAAGGATGAATTTGACTGTTGTTTTTATGGATTTTATGGGATATCCCCGTTCCCGTATTTGTCCGTGTTTAGTCCGTGTCCCGTCCGTGTTTAGTCCGTGTCCAGTCTGTTTCCATTGCAAAAAAAATCTTTCAGGAAAAACAAGATTTTGAGGGATAGTAGTACGAAAGCTGGAATAGAGGAGATTTCGATGGGAAAGCGTTTGCTTTTATTGACTGGTCCGGGGGGGGATGCCCAGGGTTGGGGTAACCTGGCCGTGACCGAATCTCTGCAAAAAACCATTGATTCGCTTGGCCTGCATTGTGACATTGGCTGGGTGGAAACGGTTGCTGACTTCGAACGGATTCTGGCAGGATCGTATGATCTGGTCTGGAGTGCTCTGTATTATTTGAGCAGCCGCGAGGATATCATCGGCATACCGGCGGATGCGCTCTGGGTGGCAGATCTGCTGGATGCGAAAGGAATTCCCTATATCGGTCCGGACGCCACGACTCAGAAGAATCTGATCATGAAATACACGACGCACCGGATCATGGCGGAAGCCGGTGTGCGGGTTCCTGCGCATCATCTGGTTTCCCCGGGGCAGGTGCTTCCAGAATGTCCGCTGCCCGCTTTTGTCAAACCCAATGGTGAATCCCGTTCGATCGGCATCAGCGACAACAGTGTCTGCCACGACCGGGCTGCCCTCGAGCAGCAGGTCGCCCGCCTGCATCGGGATTTGAACGGAGAAGTGCTTATCGAAGAATACCTGCCCGGCGATGAATATACTGTGCTGGTCATTGGAAATGGTGACCTGCAGGAAATTCTTCCTGGCAAAGTCACGGTCAGCGAAGAACATTACGGAAAATACCGTATCCTGCGCAGCGATCTGCGCGGAGTCGGACTCACCAAAGTCTCCATACCCACTGAACATGCTGAAGAAGCCATCGATCTCGCACGCAGAGCGACTGCCGCGACCAACTGCCGTGACCACGTCCGCCTCGATATGCGCATCGCTTCTGATGGAAAGCTGCGGGTCATTGAAATCAACGGGATTCCCGGCCTGAAACCGGTCAAAAGCTGGAGCCCACAGATTTTTTCACTGTACCATCCCTCGAAATCTGGCCCGGAGGAAGAATACCGCCAGATGATTGCAGTCATCCTGAAATCCGCTTTGCAACGAATTGGTTGATTTTTTTAACAACGAAAAGACACGAAAAAGCTTGGGGTGGACTGGCGTCCACAACCTAACTGTTAGGACACGGACAGGACACGGACGGGACACGGACGGGACACGGACGGGACACGGACGGGACACGGACGGGATACGGACGGCCTGTGAAAGGATGAATTTGACTGTTTTTTTTATGGATTTTATGGGATATCCCTGTTCCCGTATTTGTCCGTGTAAAGTCCGTGTCCCGTCCGTGTTTAGTCCGTGTCCAGTCTGTTTCTATTGCAAAAAAAATCTTTCTCAAAAAAAGAGAATTGGGGCGATAGTAGCACGAAAGGGGTTTGACGATGCTGATTGACATTCATGTGCATTGTATGCGGAAGATATCTCTGCCGTATTGCTTTGGTACTGAGCCGATGATCTGGCCGGAAAAGCTCTTGTCTTTGTATGACCAGGCCGGTATAGCGATGGGGGTCTT